>JBJELO010000028.1:0-4589 GCA_051879195.1 Lachnospiraceae bacterium | reverse complement strand
CGGACACAGAAGGGAATATGAATATAAATCCCGGCACATTGTGCATGCGCCGGGAACCTGTTTGTTCTCATATCAGTTGTCATCCAGTATCAGTTGTCATCCAGCTTCAGTACACTCATAAAGGCTTTCTGAGGGATTTCCACGTTACCTACCTGACGCATGCGCTTTTTACCTTCCTTCTGTTTTTCCAGCAGCTTCCGCTTACGGCTGATATCACCGCCATAGCACTTGGCAAGCACATCCTTGCGCATGGCTTTCACGGTTTCACGGGCGATGATCTTGGTACCGATTGCTGCCTGAATGGGTATCTCAAACAGGTGGCGCGGGATCTCGTCCTTCAGCTTCTCGCACATACGGCGTCCTCTTTCGTAGGCAGTAGAGGCATGTACGATGAAAGACAGCGCATCTACTTCTTCTTTATTGATAAGAATGTCAAGTTTTACCAGATCGGCCCGCTCATACCCCTTGATTTCATAGTCAAAGGAAGCATAACCTCTGGAACGGGATTTCAACGCATCGAAGAAATCATAGATAATCTCATTCAGCGGCAGTTCATAGTGAAGAACTGCACGGGTATCTTCCATATACCGGGTATCAATATAGACTCCCCGCCTCTCCTGGCACAGAGTCATAATGGCTCCGATGTATTCCGTAGTAACCATGATCTCCGCGCTGACCACCGGTTCTTCCATATAATCAATCTCGGAGGGATCCGGCATATTGGACGGATTGGTCAGTTCGATCATGGTGCCGTCCGTCTTATGGATGCGGTAAACAACACCGGGTGCTGTAGTAACCAGGTCCAGATTATATTCTCTCTCCAGACGTTCCTGAATAATCTCCAGATGCAGAAGCCCCAGAAAACCACAGCGGAAACCGAATCCCAGTGCAACAGAAGTCTCCGGTTCAAAAAACAGTGACGCATCATTGAGCTGAAGCTTCTCCAGCGCATCCCGCAGGTCATTGTAACGGGCTCCGTCCGCCGGATAAACACCGCAGTATACCATGGAAGTAACCTTCTTATAGCCCGGCAGCGGCTCCGGGCAGGGGCGCACGCTGCTGGTAACGGTATCACCCACACGGGTATCCTTTACATTCTTAATACTTGCCGTAATATAACCTACCATGCCGGCACTCAGTTCATCACACGGTATAAACTGACCGGCGCCGAACCAGCCCACTTCCACGGTCTCAAACTCCGCTCCCGTTGCCATCATGCGGATGGGGGTACCTTTCTTCACGGTTCCCTCCATAATACGGCAGAAAACAATAACACCCTTATAGGGATCATAAAGCGAATCAAAAATCAGTGCCTGAAGAGGCGCTTCGGGATCTCCCTGAGGAGCCGGAATATTGTGAACGATTGCCTCCAGAACGTCCTCGATATTGATCCCCATCTTGGCGGAAATCCTCGGCGCATCCTGGGCCTCGATACCGATCACATCCTCAATCTCATCCGCCACACGCTGCGGATCGGCACTGGGCAGATCGATCTTGTTAATAACCGGAAAAACCTCCAGATCATGATCCAGTGCCAGATAAACATTGGCCAGCGTCTGAGCCTCGATTCCCTGAGCGGCATCCACCACGAGAATTGCACCGTCACATGCTGCCAGACTTCTGGAAACCTCATAATTGAAATCCACATGTCCGGGTGTATCAATCAAGTTAAAAATATATTCTTCCCCGTCCTTCGCCTTGTAAATGGTACGGACAGCCTGGGATTTAATGGTAATACCACGTTCCCTCTCCAGATCCATGTTGTCCAGCACCTGATTCTGCATCTCTCTGCTGGTTAACAGACCGGTCTTCTCAATAATGCGGTCCGCCAGAGTGGACTTGCCATGGTCGATATGGGCAATAATGCTGAAATTACGTATTTTACTCTGATCAACAGCCATTTTTGTACCTCCTGATTCAGTCGCAAACAAGTATATCATAGAAAAGCAGGGCACCGCAAGCAGTATTTGAAGACAGCGGCTTATTCTCCTCCCCATTCTCCCCGGCAGTTTATTCTCCCGAAAGTCCGGGCAGCATTCTTCTCATTGCAGTACACAGTGCAGGATTTCGGCCAGGGGTTCCATGGCATTGATTTCCTCCTCCAGAGTATTGGTTTCTGCTCCGACTTCGATCAGTGTGTATCGTCCCATGAGATCCATATTGTAGCGATAGGCTTTGAGATAATTTTTTCTGGTAAAACCGGGATAGAGTTGTTCTGCTGCCAGTTTCATCTGCAGGGAAAATGCCAGATTGTCCGACAGATTGTCATTTTCTCTGGAGGTCAGCGGTCCGTCCACGGTCTGGCTCATGCCATTGAAAAACATGATCTGCGCCGTTGGTTTGCCGCCTATTTCCGTTACCAGATGCGTGTTGGGAGCAGAATCACGGTGCATGTCTATCACTACCTGAATCCCGGGATATTTCTCCAGAAGCTGCTGTACCTTTTCCCTTCCTCTGGAATACGAGGAATTATAAGGAAATACCGTTGTGTCGTGATACACATTATAGCCGTATTTCTCCTCCAGAATTTCCTCCAGTACGTTTCCCACACCTGTAATCAGCGTATCCGGATCATCCTTGTCTGAATCCTTAAAATACTCACTGCCATGAGTATGATAGATCAGAATCTGCGGACCTTCTGTATTCCTGTCTATGGACAGATCCTTTTTCAGGAAATTTTCCAGATCCAGCTGTGATGGATAAATTGTGGTGTTCCCGTGAATCTGATAAAATTTTTCCGTTACAAAGTCAAAATCCGTCAGCTGATCCCAGCTGTACAGAAGCTGGTTATCAGCTCTTGCAGCCTGAATATATTCCGGAAATGACATCCCGCTTTCAGCTGCCTGTACCGTTTTTACTGCTTCTTTTTCTCCGTTTTCTGCATCTTCATTTTCTGCATCTTCGTTTTCTGCATTTATTTTTTCTGTTATTTCAACGTTTTCCTTTGCATTTTCCCCTTCAGTATTTTCTCCTTCCATTCCTGTTTCCGTTTTTTCTTTTTCGTTTTCCGAGCTGCTTCCCGATTCCCTGACGGAATCGTCTTTCTTCGCCTCTTTCCAGGAATCATTTTCCATCCGAAGCGCATACGCCTGCTGTTCCGCTTCCAGCAGCTGGTCTGCTTCCTCCGCTTTTTGCTCCAGTGCAATTCCCGGAGAACGCCATGTCAGAAAATCCTTCAGTCTTTGCAGACTGAATTCAGATACCCATTCCGATACGGATGTCTTTATATGTACCCGGGCCGGAGTACATTTCCAGCCCACTGTCACCACACACGCAAAAAATAAAACTGCCAGCCAGAGTGTACTTTTCCTCATTTCTCGCATCGCCCACCCTTTCATATTACTTTATGCCCGTGAATCGGATTTCATGCCCGATAAAGCCTGATTAATTGCTTCCGACAAAGTAAATGACAGCCTTTTTTCCAGTTCATCCACATCTTTCACCGTTACATACAGCGGGCGGGCCTTTTTTTCCAGCAGTTCCCGGAACAGTTCATACTGCTCCTGACGGCTCAGCTGCTTTAAAAAACCGGCGTCCTGATCCATATGCTCCTGCCGGAGCGCGCTGCGGATGGCATCCACCGTTTCATAAACGATGGCCGCCGCTTCCACGACCATGGGAATTCCTACGGCAATCACCGGGATTCCCAGCACCTCCCGGCTGATCTCCTGCCGGTAATTCCCGATTCCTGAGCCCGGCGAAATTCCCGTATCCGTCAGCTGAATCGTTGTCCCCAGACGGGTCACGCTGCGGGCTGCCAGAGCATCCACCACCACCAGCGCATCCGGCCTGAATTCCCCTGTTACCCCCGCCAGAATCCCGGCTGTCTCCAGACCGGTCTGCGCCATCACTCCGGGAGACATGGCACAGACCTGAATGCAGGATGAATCTCCATGCTCTTCCAGATGCCGGTTCACCGCAACATGACTGACCGTATCCGGTCCCAGCGCATCAGGAGAAGCCTCCGGATTGCCGAGCCCCGCCACAAAAACCGTCTGTACCCCCTCCGGAAGTAGTTCCCGGATCCAGCCTGCCACCTCATCCACAGCCTCCCGATGAATCCCGCCATCATCCACCTTCAGCCCCTCCGAATAAATCGTCACATACCGTCCCCGTCTCCGGCCAAGCCGCCTCTCCTGCTCCTCTGATTCCACCCGGATCTCCGTAACCTCCAGGCCGTTTCTCTCAAACTCCCGCACAAACAGATCATCCCCACCGGAACCATTTCCATCAAGCCCCCTGTCATTCCCGCCGGAACCGGCCGCACACCGGTCCCGCCCAGTCCCACTCATCCCCGTCCCCGGCAGCACCCCCGACTCCAGCAGCACCGCCGACTCCAGCAAAAGATCACTCCTCACCCCAGCCCACAAATCCCTCAAAACATCATCCCCGGCAACCGCACCGGCACCATCCGCAACACCAGCCTCATCCCTCATCACATCATCAACCCCCTCACACATAAACAAAACCTCCCTATACATATAAAAAACATAATCTCAACCCCCCGGCACACCCCTGCCCGCAGCAAACACCCGTATCCCCCACAAACCCCTTCGCCAACAAATCAAATGTCCCCACCCCATATACAG
>JBJELO010000027.1:0-4590 GCA_051879195.1 Lachnospiraceae bacterium | reverse complement strand
CTTCAGAAGGTGAAGGACCGGATTCTGCAGCAGATTGCCGTTATGGCGCTGAATAAAAAGCAGTCAGGTTCCATTCTGTTGTTTGTGGGGGCACCGGGAACCGGTAAAACCAGCATTGGTCAGAGTATTGCAAAAGCGCTGGGCCGGGAATATGCCCGCGTCAGTCTGGGCGGTATCCGGGATGAGGCAGAGATCCGGGGACACCGGAGAACCTATGTGGGAGCCATGCCCGGAAGAATTATGGAAGGAATTAAAAGAAGCGGAAAATCCAATCCGGTTATTGTGCTGGATGAAGTGGATAAGCTGGATTCGTCCTACAACGGAGATCCGTCCAGCGCACTTCTGGAGGTGCTGGACCCGGAGCAGAACAGCACCTTTACCGATCACTATATGAACGTACCCTATGACCTGTCCGATGTGCTTTTCATCTGCACAGCCAATACCACGGATACCATACCGGAGCCGCTGCTGAACCGTATGGAGATTATTTCCTTCCAGGGATATACACAGAGCGAAAAACTGCAGATTGCGAAAAAACATCTGCTGCCCAAAGCCATGGAGCATATGGGAATTTCGAAGAACGAGCTGAAGATTTCCGATAAAGCGCTGCAGGCCATGATATCTGATTATACCATGGAAGCCGGTGTCCGGGGGCTGAAAAAGGTAATCGACACGGTCTGCCGGAAAGCAGCCGTAAAGCTGGTTGCGCAGGATGCGGAATCGGTTTCCGTTTCTGTTAAAATCAACAACCTTGGTGAGTTCATGGATCAGAAGCCAATCCACCATGACCGCATTAAAAAAGCGCCGAAAGCAGGTATCGTAACGGGGCTGGCGTGGACACAGGCCGGCGGAGATATTTTATTTATCGAAACCATGTTCACAAAAGGAAAGGGCAGCATAACCATCACCGGCCAGCTGGGCGACGTGATGAAAGAATCGGTTCAGATTGCCATCACTCTGGTAAAATCCATGTTTCCGGAGCAGGCAGAGCTGTTTGAAAACAATGACCTTCACGTTCATGTGCCGGCAGGAGCTGTACCGAAAGACGGCCCGTCGGCAGGCATTACGCTGGTCACCGCCCTGTCCTCACTGGTCAGCGGTCATGCCGTAAAGCCGGAATATGCCATGACAGGGGAAGTCTCACTGCGGGGTGATGTGATGATGATCGGCGGGCTCCCCGAAAAACTGGGAGCAGCAGTCCGCGCCGGAGTGAAAAAGGTATTTATCCCGAAAGGCAATGTGGATGATCTGGACGATGTACCGGAAGAAATCAGGAAAAAGCTGGAGATTGTACCGGTGGAAACCATAGAGGAGGTGCTGGCGGAGACAGGAGTGATCCAGATCAGCTGATTCGGTATACTGTATCATGCTCTTTTGACCTCTGATATCAAGATAAAATCAGAATACGTATATAATATACGGAAATGGAAATAAATATTGATATATTATTAAAATCTGATATAATTTGATTATCAGGAGGGCAGCGTAATGGAAAAAGATCATTTTATAGTAAGATTAAAATCTATTACATTAAAAAATATAAAAAATGTAGGTTATGGAAAAATTGAAATGCCTGCCTCGAACAAAATTGACGAATCCAGTGTGTTGGGGATTTACGGCCAGAACGGCTCGGGAAAAACGGCTGTAATTGATGCACTTGAGTTTATACAGCAGGTGATTCGAGGAAAAAAGATCAATCCGAAGTATGCGGAATTGATGAAGAGTGATGCAGATGAGGCTGTAATTGCTCTGGAAATGTCAGTTTTTGAAGAGAAGAATTTATGCGACGTAGAATATGTTGTTAATTTAAAAAAACATCCTGAGCTGGGGATTGTAATCAAGCAGGAAACTATCTACAGGAAGACAGAAAATGATGCAAGAAAAATTAATTTTATAACATATAAACGTTCAGACAAAAATACAATATTTACGCCCGGTATCCATCTGGAGGAGCTTCTGGATGGAAATCAGGATATGAAAATGGATCTGGTTGTAGCAAAAAAACTTGCTGAAAAAGATAATTGTTCCTATATTTTTGGAGATGCATCAAGAGAAATATTCAGTTCCATTATCAGTAATCATAAAAATAACAAATACTACGAATATGCATGCCTCATAATTTTATTATGGCATTTTATTGTCGCAGATTTGTTTGTGGTATCGGACATTCACTCCGGTATGATATCGGCAAAAATGATGCTTCCTATGGCATTCAGACTGGAAGAAGGGGAACGTATGAAAGCGAAAGGAAGTTTTGCTGTTCCAATGACCGGGCCTGCTGAATTATCAGATGAAAAGTATGAAGTGTTGAAACAGATACTTGAAGAAATTAATACAGTTCTGTATACAATTATTCCCGGGATGGTTATCGGTGTGAAGGATTATGGTCCGGTTCTCCATGATGATGGGGAGCAATTGAATCGTTTTGAATTAATTTCCATACGGGATGGGAATATTTCTATTCCCATCCGGATGGAATCAGATGGGATTATCAAGATTATTTCTATTCTGAATGCTTTGATTCATGCATACAGCAACCCATCAATCTGCATTGCAATTGATGAATTGGATGCAGGTGTTTTTGAATATATGCTTGGTGAATTACTTGATATTTTCCATCAGGGAGCAAAAGGACAGATGATTTTTACATCTCATAATCTTAGAGCACTGGAGATGCTGAATGTTGAAAATATTGTATTCTCGACAGCAAATGAGATGAAAAGATACGTACACATGGCAAATGTCAGAGAAACAAACAATTTCAGGAATGCTTATATTCGTGCAATAACGCTGGGTGGACAGAGTGAAAAATTATATTCTGAAACAGACAGTCTTAAAATTGCGCGGGCATTTCGGAAAGCCGGAAGAAAATTGAGGGATTTGAATGGCTGAAAAGAAAGTTGTTTTGGTGATAGTCGAAGGCCAATCGGATAAAGCTGCATTTGGTACGATTTTTGAAGAATACTTTGACGATTCGCAGGTCCGATTTCATGTTGTAAACAGTGATATAACGACACAGGATTATATTACTCCCTATGAAATTATTAAAAAAATCAATGATATTCTGATTATGCTGGAAAACAGATATGGATACTCTTTTAAAACACAACAATCCGAAGAGGGTAATGCCGAATCATCAGATTATCTAAGAATTATTCATATTACGGATACAGATGGCGTATTTATTCCGGATTCACTTGTACGGGAAAGTGAAGTATGTAAACAAAATAAAAAAATTCTGTATTTTGCAGATCATATGGAAAGCCATTCAAAAGAAACTGCGATTGACAGAAACAGGAGAAAAGCGCAGGTTCTTATAAAATTGTCGAGAGAAAATAAAATCCATGGTATTCCATACAGGATTTATTACAATTCCTGCAATCTGGAACATGTGCTATTCAACATACTGGAAGATTTATCTTCAATGGAAACAGCGACAGCTGCAGTCATACCAGCCATAGGGGTGTTGCCTGCCACCATGGCTGGTATTATTTTGTCAGAAACCTTTCACCTGCTGTAAGTGTTATTCTGCGCCAAAGGATGTTATGATAATTGTGTAAAAAAAATCACAGATGCCGCAGTTTTGCATGAGCAGAACCGCGGCAGAAGAATTCAGAAAACATTATAATACATCATGACACATTGCAGGAGGTATAAAGGATGGAGAATATTCTTGAAATTGAATCTCTGAGAAAATATTACGGTAAGCTGCAGAATCAGACAAAGGCGCTGGACGGGATTTCCTTTCAGGTGATGCCCGGGGAGTTTCTTGGTATCATGGGCAGCAGCGGTTCCGGTAAATCGACGCTGTTAAACTGTATCGCCACGGTGATCCGGCCCACCAGCGGTAATATCACCATACGGGGAACCCGGCTGCAGAAGCTGCGGGGCAGTAAACTGGCAGATTACCGGGGAAAGAAGATCGGTTATCTGTTTCAGAATTTTGAGCTGCTGGACAATCTGACCGCGAGAGAGAATATTTTATTGCCGCTTTCTCTGCACGATGTGCCGGAGGCGGAGAGCAGAGAACGTCTGGGGCAGCTGGCAGAGTATCTGGAAATTACAGATGTTCTTGATAAATTCCCGGCGCAGATGTCGGGCGGACAGAAGCAGAGGGTGGCTGCGGCCAGAGCCCTGATTCTGAAACCGGAGATTATTCTGGCGGATGAGCCCACGGGCGCACTGGACTCCGGAAATGCCAGAACCCTGATGGAGAAGCTGTCCGGGCTGAACCAGGAGGAGAATGCAACGATTCTGATGGTAACTCACGATTCCAATGCGGCAAGCTACTGCAAACGGATCCTGTTTATTCAGGATGGAGTCATTTTTCATGAGCTGCGGAGAAATTTTCCCGAGGAATCCCGGCAGGAATTTTACGGGCGGATCCTCAATGTGATGGCTCAGCTGGGAGGTGGCAGTGCAAATGTTCTTTAAACTGGTATTAAGAAACGGCAGCCGGAGCAGAAAGGAAAACGGGCTTTTCTTCGCGTCGCTGCTGGTATCCATCGTGGCTTTTTACATTATTTTATCACTGTCCCATCAGGACGTGATGCTTTTCCTGAAAAAGATGGAGAGCGATGCGGTTGACAA
>JBJELO010000026.1:2339-4638 GCA_051879195.1 Lachnospiraceae bacterium | reverse complement strand
GCGGATTTTGCTTTATCTGTAAATCTGCTGTTCATGCAAATTTCCTCCTGTTACATTTTTAGTTACTATTCAGAACCGTTCAGTTTCCGGATTTATTTCATTTCACACTCCGGCAGATGCTCCCGGATAAACTGTGCCCGCACAACGCGGGATTCTTCCTCTGTCAGGCTGCGGCCTGCATACTGCATCAGGCTTGCCGGCTGCGACTGAAGCATAAGGCTGTGGATATTCACAGGCTCCTTCATATGGATCAGACCGTTTGCCATACCCATGCGGATCTGGGACAGATACATCATCCCTTCCTTAAAAGAAAGCTTTCTGGCATAGCGCAGTACACCGAATGATTTGTAGATTTCATCCTCCACATCGCCACGTTTTGTACGGACGATCTCATTCTCCGCCTGACGCTCCTGTCCCGCCAGCTGCATGGCAAAACGTTCCACATTTTCAATGATTTCCTTCTCCGTCTGACCCAGCGTCTTCTGGTTGGACAACCGGTACAGGTTGCCGTAATTCTCGGAGGGATCGCCGCCGCACACCCCTTTCAGGCTGATGCCCATGCGTCCGATTTCCTCCATAAGACGCTTGAAATTGCGCTCCTTGGACAGAAGCGGCAGATGCAGATCGACGGAGGCCCTCAGGCCGGTTCCCATATTGGTGGGAAATGACGTCAGATAGCCGTATTTTTCGCTGAATGCGTAATCAAAATGCTCATTGATCCGGTCATCCAGTTCATCCATGATCTCCCACCCTTTATGAAGAGCCGAGCCGGGAAGCAGACACTGGAAACGCAGGTGATCGTCGCCGCCCAGCAGAATGCTCACCGACTCATCTGCGGTGGTATAAAGCCCCATGCTGGTATTGCGGCCCGCAATGGTGGAATTGATCAGTTTTCGCTCCTTCAGGGCCTTTTTTTCATTCTGATTCATCTGCTTCAGATCGGTATAGGACATGTCAAATCCGCTCAGCCCCCGGCGGAGCTCTCTGAGCAGTGCCTGCCTTTCAGGCTCCTGCATCTTCCCGGGAAATACATGGCCTTCTATGTTGCGGGCAAGGCGGATCCGGCTGGATACCACGATGCCCTGAGGCTTTCCTGTTACTTCAAACCATTTATTCATTGGATGCCACCTCCGCTTTCAGAGCCCGGATCGCATCGCGGTATCTGGCTGCTGCCTCATATTCTTCTTCCCGCAGTGCCTCCTTCAGATGGGCTTCCAGAGTCGCAATCCGCTCCTCTGCGCTGACTGTCTGTTTTGCAGAAATATCCTCCGCTGCTCCTTCCCCGCGGTCAGCAGCAATCTTCCCTCCGGCAGGATTGAGCCGGCCCCGGCATTTCATGGGACGTTTGCCCGTATGGGTATCACTGCCCTGAAGGGTTTTGATGTGATCACCCATCAGCAGCTTGAACATCTCATAGCAATCGGCACAGCCGAAACGGGAATCCTTTACAAAATCCGCATAGGAAGTATGGCAGACAGGGCAGACGATATTTCTTCCGTCCGCACCGGCCTCCTCCTGCGCGGGATCCGAAGCCAGACCCAGAAGTCCCGACAGCAGCCTGCTTAACTGGGATTCCCCGTCAAATAAAGCCGCCGCATATTTATGGCCTCCAAAATCCATTGTTCTGGCACATTCCATACAAAGGTTATGCTCTGTCACTTCACCATTGACAATCTCGGTGTAGCGCACATTCGCCTCCCTTTGCCCACATCTTTCACAAAGCATATAGTCTCCCTTCTTTGTCCAATATCAACAAGCAATATAATAATGAAGACGTCATATGGGTTTGACGTCATGATCCTGTAATTATACCGTCTGTCACCAGCATATTTCCCGCAGGACAGGGCTTTACTGATCTTCTCTCCCTGTGCCCGGCATGTACCGGTCAAATATCTCATCCACCAGCTGATGTGTCTCTTCTCTGGTAACATTCTTACAGAGTGCCCGTGTCAGGACCACATTCAGATTCTCCCTCAGTTCCTGAATCGCCTGATACTTATCCACATCCAGTGAAATTACCGCACCTCTGCGGCGGTCCAGTTTAATAAATCCTTCCTGCTTCAGTACGGTATACGCCTTATTCACCGTATGCATATTGATACCGATCACCTCAGCCAGCTGACGCACTGACGGCAATGCATCCCCTTCATGAATCTGCTCCAATGCAATTCCACGAATAATTTCATTACACAGCTGAATGTACAATGCTTCATCACTGTTAAAATCAATATTAATCTGAATTATCATATGTTCACCGCCTCGTTATAATTGTTATAGTGATTGTATAACAATGTTGAAT
>JBJELO010000026.1:0-2239 GCA_051879195.1 Lachnospiraceae bacterium | reverse complement strand
AGAAAGGGTGCATTTATTTGAGAGACAAATTCAACCGTTTTATGTATGGCCGCTACGGCAACGATGACCTGAACCGTGTACTGATGTGGGGAGCACTGATCTGTGCCGTGCTTTCCATCTTTATCTTTCCCCGGTTTTTCTCATTTTTTACTTATGTACTGCTTTTCTGCGGCCTCTACCGCTGTATGTCACGCAGACAGGAAGACCGTTACCGCGAGAATGAAGCATTTCTGGGACTGAAGGACCGGATCATGTCACGTTTTGGCCGCAAAACCTATTATACAGGCAATCAGAGTTATTCCGGAAGCAAAAAGAGCTCCTGGTATACGCCAAAGGACAGGACGAAAAAGATTTTCCGCTGTCCCAATTGCAAACAGAAGGTACGCGTTCCCAAAGGAAAGGGAACGATCATGATTACCTGCCCCAAATGCCGTACGGAATTCAAAAAACGCACCTGATCCGCTGGATTTCAGCCTATTGATTTGATGCAATCCGCAGGAGGTTATTTTTATGTTTGGTTATGTCAATGTTAACCAGCAGGAACTGAAAATCCGCGAATATACTCGTTACCGTGGTTTTTACTGCGGTCTTTGCCGCAGCCTGAAGGATAATTACGGTGTCAGTTCCCGGTTAAGTCTTTCTTATGATATTACTTTTCTGGTCATGCTGCTTACCAGTCTGTATGAGCCGGATACCCGGGAAAGACAGGTATCCTGCGCACTGCATCCGCTGCAGAAGCATCTGGAACTGCGCAACCGTTTTTCCGATTACGGTGCTGATATGAATATGCTCTGTACCCTGTATACGGCACAGGACAACATTCTCGATGCAAAAAACATGAAGGAAAAAGTGACCGGCAACGGTCTGTTTGCACTGTACCGGAAAGCATTTAAAAAACTGAAGCTGAAATATCCCGGCAAAATTGAACGGATGGAACGCTGGCTTACCCAGCTTCACGAACTGGAAGCAAAGAACTGTACCGACCTGGACAGGATGTCAGGTCTTTCCGGTCATATCGTCGCAGAGATTTTCACTCCGAGAAACGATGAATGGACCGACGATCTTACAGCTCTCGGTTTTTATCTGGGCAAATTCATCTATCTGATGGATGCCTGGGAAGATATCGAAAAAGATAAGGCAGAGGGACAGTACAACCCGCTGCTTCCCATTTATTATAAAGAAGATTCAGACCATTTCAATGAGATCTGCCGCAGCTATATGACGGTGGTGATGGCAGACTGCGCAGCGCATTTCGAACGGCTCCCGCTGATCGAAGATGTGGAGATTCTGCGCAATATTATCTATTCCGGGATCTGGACCCGGTATGAACTGATTCTGAACAAACGCAGCGTGGAAAAACATGCGGATAAAGATTCAGAAAGACGTTCATCAAAAGAAAGGAAATAATTATGTTTACAGACCCTTATGAGGTACTTGGGGTATCAAGGGATGCAACCACAGACGAGATAAAAAAGGCCTATCGAACCCTCAGCCGCAAGTATCACCCCGATGCGAATATCAACAATCCCAATGCGGCCCAGGCGGAGGAAAAATTCAAGGATATCCAGCAGGCTTATCAGCAGATCATGGATGAGAAAGAACACGGCGGCCGTTCAGCTCAGGGAGGTGCTTACGGACCCGGCAGCAGCCGCGGACAGAGCGGCGGATACGGCAGCCAGGGCCAGTCGAACGGTCAGGGCGGCTTTGACGACTGGTTCGGCGGTTTCGGCGGTTTTGGCGGCTTCGGAGGATATGGTGACTACAACCAGCAGAGCAGCAGAAACAGTCAGGGAAACTACTCTTCCAACAGCGCAACCAATTCCCATCTTCAGGCAGCAGCCAACTACATCAACAGCGGTCACTACGATGAAGCGCTCAATGTACTGAACGGGATGTCCGACCGGCCGGCGCACTGGTATTACCTCAGCGCAGTCGCCAACCAGCGCATGGGCAACAATATCACCGCACTGGAGCAGGCCAAACAGGCTGTCGCCATGGATCCTTCCAATTACCAGTATAAGGCGCTTCTGGACCAGCTCCAGGGCGGAGGCCAGTGGTACAACAACATGGGCGGCCAGTACAGATCAGGAACCAACGACATGAGCCGCTGGTGTATGAATCTGTGCCTTCTGAACCTTTTCTGCAACCTTTGCTGCTGCCCCGGCGGATATTACAGACTGTAAAAGCACAGGGTTGTTTCACGAAGAAAATTTAAGTTAGCTGGAAAGCTTGAAAAGAC
>JBJELO010000025.1:0-4640 GCA_051879195.1 Lachnospiraceae bacterium | reverse complement strand
GCAGCGCTGCAATAAATCCTTTCCTCACTTTGCTGTTCTGCATCAGCTCTTTAAAGCAAAAATCTACAGTTGGCAGCATAATAAAATCTTCATCGTGTCTTTAAATTCTCGTAACTGTTCAGAGCCAACCTCGAAAACACTGCGTGTTTCCTCGGTGTGGCGTATCCGCCAAATAGATTCAGGCAATAACAGGCTCGTGAATGCAAGCATTCGTTGCCTGTTATTGCCTGAATCTGCTTGGCTCTGAACGGTTACAAATCCTCCTTTTCTGCAAAATGCATACTTTAAGGAAAGTTTTAATGATTGCTTTTATTGTATCAGATTGCAGGCCTGTTGACCAGACTTAATATTTCTTAATACAAAATATTATTATCCTTATAGTATACATCCTGTTGCTTAATCTTCCGCTTACGAATCAAAAAATCATAACTCAGTAAGTAATCATTATCTCAACAGGAAATCTGCAGCAGAATTACCTGACCTGACATACATGAATACTTTGAAGCCATCGCCTGTAAATCCATATCTTCAAAGCAGTACAGAGCGAAATACCTTCATCTGAAATGTAATTGTATTATATACTAAATAGATATATTTTCAATTATTAATATATAGAGACTTTCTGAAAATACTATAAAAAGTCATACCTGCCATCTGATTTATGACAGAACATCCTGAATTAAAGGATATGTATCTGAAGATTGCTGATTATCTCAATACAGGCATCCGAAACATTACTGCCCGTTACGAACAGATCACGTATACTGCTGATGAATTACCGGATGATATGCCGGAATCAATAAAAAGCTTTTTGATGAAAAAAGGATCGACCTTTTTGTATCCCTATTTATAGCCAGACAAGAAATTACTGCAAAAGTTCTGTGGATCAGAATGCACATGACTGCGTTATCGTCCTTGACGGGCGTTTAGCCCGCCTGCGTCCTCTGCCTTGTCCTGTGTCTTCTGACCACACTTCCTTTTTTGCACTATTTTCTTGTCTTGCTATAGATCCCTTTCGCAAAGGCAACGTATTGTGTTATTGCTGCCTTTGAATGACAAATTATAGATTTCCTTGTCTGTCCGGCAGTTACCCTGTATACTGTCATCAGCATACAGAAAGGAAATGGCCCCAGAGAACCTCAATCCCGCCAGATTCCGTGTTCCCTGAGACCACCATGGTATAAAACCATGATCAGTGTAACATATACCAGGCTTATCTACAAGGAGAAATCTGATATTTTTATGTGAGGGCAGTAACGCTGCGTCCATCCCGTGTCCCGAATGCGGCTCCGTGCTGAAGCATTATGATTCTATCAGGCGGATCTGGAGACAGCACGGCGGTAAAACAAGATGGCTGCTCATTGAACGGATGCGCTGCCAGAATGAAAACTGCCGCCACATACATAATGCCCTACCGGATTTTATTGTTCCCCATAAGCACTATTCCTCAGAAGTGATCGAGGATGTGATCGATGAGGTGGTCCTGCCGGATGATGAACTCAATGATTCCGATTATCCCTGTGAAATGACCATGGCAAGGTGGAAATACTGGTTTGAGCGCAACCGTGACAGCATCGACGGACAGCTGAAGTCTGTCGGATACCGTGTGCTTGGTTTCAGCAGACAGCTGCTGATATCAGGAGTGTCACTGCCCGATGAGCTGCGCAGAGACGGAGCCGGATGGCTCGGCACCATCATCCGTTTCATTTACAATTCCGGGGGATTCCTCCGGCCCTGATGCTTTCACACATGTTTTGTTTTGATGTCAGGCACAGGATTTCGTATGATTGTCCCATCAACAAAAGAAATGGAGGCAATCATTATGAATGAATTCAACACAGACGGAACCAAGCAGTGGCAGGAGGAAGCGGCCCTGAACCGTTTCCGGCTGATCTCCCCTCTCCTGGACGATTCCCTTGATCCCGCAAAGAAGATCCGGCTCAGGGAATCCATCGCTGAACAGAACGGGATCTCCGTCAGAAGCCTGTACCGCTACGAAAAAGCTTATGAAGACGGAGGTTTTGCAGGGCTGAAGCCGGTAAACCGGGAAATGCGCCGCAGTGCAGCCCTCCCGGAAAACTTCGATGAACTTGTTGCCGAGGCCGTCCAGCTGAAGAGGGAGGTCCCTTCCCGTTCGGTAAACCAGATCATCATGATCCTTGAACTGGAGGGGCGGGTCCTGCCCGGCATCCTGAAACGGTCCACACTCCAGAGGCATCTGTATCAGGCCGGTTTTGGAAAAAAGCAGATGAAACGCTATGCAGAAGCCCGGAAAAGTTCCTCCAGGCGTTACTGCAAGCCCCACCGCATGCAGCTGACCGAGGCATACATTAAATACGGCCCGAAGCTTCCGATCGGCAGGAACGGGGCGAAAGTCCAGACTTACCTGTCCGTCGTTATGGACCAGCATTCCAGGCTTGTACTGGCATCCGGTTTTTATGCCACCCAGGACGCCTATATCGTAGAGGAAACCTACCGGAAAGCGATCCTGAAGCATGGGAAAATGGATGCTGCCCTGAATGATAACGGAAAGCAGTACGTTTCCAGACAGCTGGCAAACAGCCTTGCCACCCTTGGGATCCGCGTAAAATACGCAAAACCATACAGCCCGCAGACAAAAGGGGGCGTGGAAGTATTCAACCGCTTTGTAAATGCTTTCCTGGCGGAATGCAGGGCACAGAAGGTCAGAACACTGGAGGAACTGAACCAGTGGTGGGATATCTGGCTGGAATCGTATTACCATCAGAAACCCCATGAAGGGATCTCGGAATACTATACAAGCCTTGGCTGCCCGGAACGCGGGGAAGGGATCACTCCTCTCCAGGAATGGAACCGCGATACCAGGCCGCTGACTTTTCTGGACGTCAGCGTTGTGACGGAAGCTTTCCTCCACCATGAGCAGCGCACCGTTGACAACAGTGGCTGTTTCAGTTTCCGGGGGAGAAAATACGAAGCCGGTGCTACCCTGGCCGGAAAAAGGGTTTCCATTGCCTATGACCCCATGGCCCCGGAGCGGGTCACAGTTTCCAGTGAAGGGATCTGTTCGTTTGAAGCAGTTCCTTTGGTGATTGGTGAAAACTGTGGGCCGAAGCCTGCCCTTCCTGACCATATGCTGCCGGAAACACCGGAATCTTCCCGTTTTCTGGAAGTACTCCGCGAAAAGAACCGGAAAGAAAAACAGGCCCAGGCAGATGCAATCTCCTTTGGCAGCTACCGGAAGGATGGTGGTTTCCATGTATGAAGCATTCTTTGAAATGGAACGGACACCTTTTACACGCTCGGTGCCTCCCGGGGATCTCTACGAATCCAAAGCAATGGCGGATACCCTGGGAAGACTCGCCTATGCTGCAGACCGCCAGCTGTTTGCGGTTGTCACTGCGGATGCCGGATGCGGGAAATCCACCCTGATCCGCCGCTTTGTAAGCAGCCTCCCAAAAGAAGAGTATCTGTTCTTATATCTTTCAGATTCCAAACTGACCCCAAGGTGGTTTTACAAGGGTCTACTGGACCAGCTGGGCATTGAATCCCGTTTCTACCGCGGGGATGCCAAACGCCAGCTCCAGAAAGAAGTCGAGATCATCAAAGGGGTGCAGAAGAAGAAAGTGGTGTGCATCCTCGATGAAGCCCATCTGCTGGAAAAAGAGACTTTGGAGGAGTTTCGTTTCCTTCTTAACTATCAGTATGATTCCACCAGCCCGATGGCCCTTGTGCTTGTCGGACAGACAGAGCTGTGGGAAAAGCTGAAGCTGCAGCGCTATGCCGCGGTCCGGCAGCGCATTGATATCAACTGTGTCCTTCCGCATCTGGACCGTTCCGAAAGCGACCGGTACATCCTGTCCCATCTGTCTTATGCCGGCGGGCAGAAAGAGATCTTTACGGATCAGGCACTGGAAGAGATCTATAAAGAATCTGCCGGGATCCCGCGCCGGATCAACCGGATCTGTGAGAAAAGCCTGATGTATGCATTTCAGCAGGGCCGGCGCCTGGTCGATGACCGGATGGTAAGTTTTGTCATAGAGCATGAAATGCTGGGAGGGAAGTAAGATGGCGTATCCATTTATCTTTAAGAGGTCACAGAAACAGTGCATGGGAATGATCACACCTGTCCACAGAGGCAGTCAGCAGGAATACGAGATTGAAGCCGACGGGAACTGGTATCATGTCATCATCGGGGATCATGCATACGGAAAATACATCTGTATCCCCAACTGGAACATCGGTACAGAACTTGCGGGCCTGTCTGACCATTTCTGGAACAGTGAGCGCCTCCATCTGGCCGGTGTTTCGAAAACGCGGAGCAGAATCCTGGCGGATGCACTGGTTGAAATCAGCAGGCAACAGGCAGAAAATGCAGAGACAGCAACTGAAAAAACAGGAGGCTGATTCTATGCCATAGATATTCATCACAAAAACCTGGTTTTGTATCTAAAATGCATCATTAATATGACCATGAATCGGCTGTTCACATAAAACCGGACAGCCGATTATCCGGGTCCCAGAATGACAGCATCCGTATCAGACTACAGACAATGAATCCGGTCAGTCTGGTGACAGCTGGGCTGAGCAGTAACAGTATTGATCTGCAATGAAATTGAAACCGGGCTTCACGAAGCAATTGTAATGGGTATTTTACAGTTATT
>JBJELO010000024.1:0-4652 GCA_051879195.1 Lachnospiraceae bacterium | reverse complement strand
TCTTCCAGCGTACCGGGAATTCGGACATATTTAGCACGAACCGCATTGTACTCCGATTCCGAGATTTCCTTCCACATGAGACTGGACGCGCCGCCGGATTCGCTCCAATAGAATTTGCCGTCATTTCCTTCCATGACAACCTCCACCGGCATCAGTTGCTGATCTTCCATTCGATGATATTCATTCCACTGCCTACCATATAATTCACCGTGGAGAACCTTTTCCAGGGTGTTTCCCTGACACAGATACATCCGGGTGGAATCCTCCGTCAGAAAAATATCGCCGCTGTAGATACATTGCAGTTCCCCGTCTACCCAGGTCACGACCTCATAGACAACGCCGGTGCGGGCGTTCCAGATCAGCATTTCGTCAGTCCCGTCTTCATCCAGATCCACAAATTTCTGTTGATAATCCGGGCTGTAGGCTTCCGAACCCACAGAGCCGGGCATCCAGTGACTGAAATACTCGTCATATGTCCGGGGAGATTCCCAGCTGTACAAGCCATTGGGGTTATCCAACCATTGAAGTCCGGGTGCTTTGGGCTGGATGTTGTATGCAAAAGCATCCGCAATTTCTTCCATGTCTGTACGAAGTCCGGGATTGTCCACCTCGATAACCTCGCCCAAAGAGAAATACAGCACAATGGAAGTGAAGCAGTCCCCAGTATCGGCCAGAATCAGGCCTCGCTCCTTATTCTGGGCCAGCAGGAGCTGTGCCCCGTCCCATGCGGTGTACTCCCACACATCAAAAGTGTTCATATCCTCCGTTGTGATATACCCAGGGAAAAACACATTCTTCTTGTCGCAGCTATAGCTGAACATCACCGTATCCACATTCTGGCGGTCTTCAAACCTATGCTGCAAAGTGCCGCTCAGCAAGAAGGAGCCGCTGCGATAATATCGCCCTCCCTCCAAAGCCAGATCGCTATGGGAATCAACATTTGCGATGGAGGGAACCATCACAGCAGTCAGTACCTCCTCCGTATGATCTGCAAAATACACCGGCCCAGCCAGCTCCAGACCGTATTTGCCACAGATTTCATCGATTTTATCCTGCATTTCCTGAGTGTAGCAGAGATAGGCGTAGTAATCCTGAGGCAGTTCATAATCGTCGGAGTCCGCGTTCTGCAAAAGGGTTCTGTCCTTGTCATAACTGTTCTCAAATGCCAGCCATTCCTGTGTTGCCCGGTATCCCGGAGAATCCACATAGCCGTTCAGGGATAACACATCCCGTTCAAAAGGCTGCCCCTCCTGCCACAAAAGGTCAGAAAACTCCATTTGTCCCAGATGGACCTTTTGCAGCCCAATCAGCACGGCGGCGCAGCCCACCAGCAGGAGCAGAAGAGATATCACAGCCGCAATCAGGAAGATACGCTTTCTGTGCATCATGCGAAGCTGTTTTCGCTGCCCGGAGCGCAGTTCCTGCGCCTGTAGGATATACTCGCCCCGCACATTGGTCAGGATTGTTAATAATTCCAGTTCCTTCATAGGCTTATCCCTCCAGTCCATAGGACTGAACCTTCCATCCATCTGCCCGTCGGACAAACTCTATGGTCAGGTATTGCAGCCGGTCAGGCTGATCGGATTCCCGGAATTCCACGGACATCACATGGATGGCTCCTATTTCCGTGTCCTCAACACCAGAAATCTGTTTTACAAGAATATCGCTGATAACTTCACCACCGGAAAAGACATCAATCCCCCACTGGTAATCCTCCACCAGGAAGCCCGCAATGGTTTCGGTGTCTCGGTTAAAGTAGGCTTCCGCAAAGTCCTTGGCAAGATCAGAAATTTCCTTGCGAACTGCGTTCTGGTGTTCCACATCTGCCATATCCTGATCTGTCACCAGGGTAAATGTCGCTACCATTGCCGCAAAGCGGCTGCCGTGGCCTTCTACAGCTTCCAGAAAAAACCGGGCGGTGATATGATAGCAGCAAGTCTTCCCATCCGGCAGGAAATAATGATCCTCCACAGGTGAATCCCAGTTCAGCCCATTTTGAGCCGTGAATACCAGACGTTCTGGGTTCTCATACTGACCGACTTCACGGACGGTTTCCCATATGGGAATCATCTGTTCCCGGGTCTGGGCACAGAGGGTCTGCCAATCGGTGTCGCTGTGCTCAATCACCATCTCACAGGGAGGGTATTTGGAACTGTCCACACCCTCGATGGGGATAGGGCGGATATAGTAGACGCCATTTTCTTCGGTCATAGTATAATCGCCATAGTCGTTGTAGATGGCAAAGCCAGGCCCGGTACTATCCGGGATTTCTCCAAAAGAGGAATACTTGATTTCTTCCTCAAGTCCTTCAATCATGATGGTTTCTGTTTTCGGCGGCAGGAAGATGCCGATGAGGTCAAAGACATAATTGCGGAAGTCCTCACTGACTGCCATGGCAGTGCCGCAGAGCATGGTCATCAGGGCAAGAACAGCCGCGAACAGAACAATCGTCCGTTTCCAGCTCCATCGATGCACGTATGGTTCACGGGAGCGCAGCTGCTGGGCTTGCAATATGTACTTCCCCCGTACGCCGCCCAGAATGTCCAGCAGTTCCAGATTGGTCATGCCAAGCCCTCCTCTTGCAGCTGGGCATAGAGCCGCTTGCGGATACGAAATAGCATAGACTTTACCTTACTGACGCTAAAACCAGACTTTTCCGCGATTTCCTCGGTGGAATCCAGATACCAGTAGCGGCAGAGGAATACACTTCGCTCCGTTTCTTTCAGCGTGCCAAGAAAGCGGTTCAAACTGGCCAATATTTCCTTGCGAATAGCCGCATCTTCAGCGCTTTCTCCACCAACGCATTCGCTCAGCTCATCCAGCGCAATTTCGATCTGGCCCTCGCCCCGCTTGAAAGCGCGGTACTTTCTCCACCGATCAATGGAAATATTCCGGGTGATTTTCCCCAGAAACGCCGCCAGTGCCGGGGGACGCCGGGGCGGCATGGAATTCCACGCGGACAGGTATGTATCACTGACGCTTTCTTCCGCATCCTCCTGATTGGTCAGGATGTTGTAAGCGATGCTGTAGCAGTAGCCGCCATACTTCGTGTCCGTTTCCTTAATCGCTTGCTCCGAACGGTCAAAATATAGTTTGATGATCTGATTATCCTCCATAATAGAGGTCCTCCTTTTCTCTCTGAGTGTTTCACCCTTATATACGCAGAGATTCGTTTTTGGTTGCAAATATTTCAAAAAATTTTATCACATTTCAAATAAAATGTGAACCCATAAAGGAACGGGTCACTGTTTAATCCTGCAATCACTTTTCATTGATTCGTCAGAAGCGGCCCCTATCGAAAGTATGAATGTATAAAAGGTGGAAGATCAGAACTGGCAAGCTTCTCATTTTAGAAACTGTGCGTTGTCATATTCTTAAAGTTCTATTAATACTATAAAAATGTCTTGACTTTTCTGTCTACAAGTAGTAGAGTATAGTTGTCTACTGACAGTAGAGTGAAGGAGGCAAATATTATGGCTGAATATAAGCTTGGTGAGATCGAGACTATTTTCGCGGATATCATCTGGGACAATGAGCCTGTTTCTTCCCGTCGTTTGACGGAACTGGCGGAGGAGAGATTGAACTGGAAACGCACAACTACCTATACGATTTTGAAGCGGCTCTGTGATCGGGAGCTGTTCCGGAATGAGGGAGGTAAGGTAACTTCTCTGGTAAGCCGGGAAGAATTCTATGCCCGACAGAGTGAGATGTTCGTGGAGGAAACCTTCAACGGTTCTCTTCCGGCTTTTCTGGCAGCATTTGGTAGCCGCAAAAAACTGTCGGATGCGGAAATCGATGAGTTGCAGAAGGTCATCGATGCAATGAGGGGGGAATCCCATGGGTAATCTGTTTTCGGTTGTTTTGAATATGAGCATGACAGGCAGTATTGTGATTTTACTTGTTATGCTGGCCAGACTCATTTTGAAACGATCCCCGAAGGTCTTTTCCTATGCACTATGGGCTGTGGTGCTGTTCCGGCTCCTTTGTCCGGTGGCATTTACTGCGCCTGTTTCGGTTTTGAATGCATTGGAACCGAAGGTTCAGGAAGCATCGGAATCAACCAGTGTGATTTATTTCATTCCAGCTGAAGTCAACCAGCATCCGGATTTCACTTTTGTTCCGGCTGAAAATCAGTCTGGGACGGAGCCTGTGCAGGTAGAGGAGCCTGAGCATACTCGCTTGGATCTTATGACGGTTGCTTCTTATGTCTGGCTCGCCGGAACGGGTATTATGATTGCGTACAGTGTCATCCAGTATGTCCGCCTGAGACTGAAACTGGTCGGTGCCATGGCTTACAGCGGAAATGTTTATTGTGCCGATTACATTGATACTCCCTTTGTTATGGGTATTTTCAGCCCAAAAATCTATTTGCCCTCCAACGTACCAACGGAAGAACGAAAGTACATCATTGCTCATGAGCGGCACCATATCTCCCGCTTTGACCATATCATCAAATTGCTGGCATATTGTGCCCTGTGCATCCACTGGTTCAATCCTCTGGTGTGGGCTGCATTCATTCTGGCAGGCAAAGATATGGAGATGAGCTGTGATGAGGCTGTGATCCGGAAAATGGGTTCCCAGATCCGGGCGGATTATTCCGCATCGCTTCTGCGGCTGGCAACCCATAAAAAGATCATTGCCGGCATGCCCCT
>JBJELO010000023.1:0-20858 GCA_051879195.1 Lachnospiraceae bacterium | reverse complement strand
AAAGCCATACCGCCTAAAGGCGGTGGATTTGACCCCGCGCTTGGAAATTAAAACGTAAAATCCAAAGTCACATTATTTCTGGTCTCTGTATAGCTGCCGTCAATAATGTAATGAGTTCCTTTCATACGATAAACTCTATCTATTACTCCTGTACAAGAAAATGAACCTTGATAGGCAGACTCGTTTGTCCAATATCGATTATCTAAAGTAATAATATCATGCCAAATTCCAAGGGAACCTTTATACTGCAATTTAATATTTTTTAATCCGATTTTGTCAACAGAATGTGTATACGATGTTGAATACATTGCAACTAACTTACTTCCTGATTTGCATAATCTAATAACACCAATCATATTAGTTCTTGCATTTTCTCCAACATTATAAATTCCGTCTACATATTCGTCAAACTCATTAGCATGTTCCCAATAATCGCCACCTTCAGAAAAACTTGTTTTTTCTACCTCAATGGATTCTTCGTCGCTTTCTGCAAAAGCTGTCAATCCCATACTATACACCAAAATAATCAGACAGATAACATATGTACTATTCTTTATTAATTTTTTCATAAGCTTGCATTCCTCCTAATATAGATTTCATAATTTTTTCTTCAGAATCACCTACATATACCAAATACCACCAGCCATTATATTCAAACGCTACCAGATATTCATCATCTTCCATAACAAATACTTTGGCTTCAAGTTCATCGGTAATTTGTACTGACTTTCTTTCTTCAATTTTTGTACCAGTCAATCCCGCCAAATCATTTTCAGTTTTTTTATACATGGCAATGCTTATAACATCATCTGATAATTTGTTACCATATTTCCACATATAACTGGCAGTATTCTCTACATCTGTGGATAATATTTTTTTAAATTCCACCCCCTCCGGCAACCACGTACACACCAGAAAGTCATCTCCGAATTCTTCGGCAAATTCCTCTACTGTAGTGAATATCCTGGTTTCATTTTCCCGAAAATCCTCCAGTTCCGCTTCAGTACTTTCTCCGGGCAGGATTGCCATCTGGTTTGTCCACAGATTAAGCACATGGAACAGGCTTTCATCCATGAAGGCATATGTAGTAATATCCGCCACCAGCACGATTGCCAGCATGGCTGCCACAGCCCGGGCAAACCGTCTGCCGGCTGTGTGTCTTTTCATTTTTTTCTTTTCTGCCGTGAGCGTCCTGAAGCGCTGTTCGAATGCTTTCCGGGCGCTTTCCAGTTCTTCTTCATCACTTCCTTCCTCCAGTTCGATCATTTTCACCAAAGTCTCAACCTTTTCATAGGAATAGTCCGACACATCCTTTTCAAAGGTTTCGATATACAGCTGTTCCCTTACCGATTTCAAAAATTCATTTTCTTCCTGATTATGTTTTTTGCTCATCTTATGTCCTCATATTGTCTGATTAATCTTTGGATTGTCTCAGGATCAAGCGTATCTGGTGAATTGTATTTCTCCGTTATGCTTTCGCCCCGCTCCCAGCTGCTGTATATCTCTTTCAATATAAAGTAGCGGGCAGTCTGCAGGATGCAGCCTTTGGCGTCGTTCCTTTTCTTCAGTCTCCGGATATTTCTGTGAACGGCTTCGAAAGTTTTGTCAGCTACCTTTTCAGCCAGTGAGCGGTCATTACATACATAATAGGCATAATGATAAACCAGATTGTAATATTGCTTTATCCATTTCTGCATCAGCACTGTGTCGTTTTTCATAGTTTAACTCCATTATCATTTGCGTTCATAAATCACCTGTCGGCCATGACCGACAGCAGGCTATACTGAATCTTTTTTATTCCGGTATCTGTTCCGGGCGATCCTGTTTCAGGCGCCTGTCCGTATTACAGATTCCCTTTACCTATATATCCCGAAAAAAGGCCAAAAGGTAACGCGTTTTTCTTAAGTGAATAAAAAATATCTGTTAGATAATGGGAAATTTAATCTACTATGGTTTTTCCGCACTTTCTCCCTGAATCTCAAGCCTTTTTCTGCCGAAAAAAACAGCTGCCCGAATCATATATCTCTGTCCGGGCAGCTGTTCCTGCGTCTGCACGGTTGGGCGCAAAACGCGGTGAAATCCGTTTGTATCATGGCTTCAGATTCATCTGAGGTCTTCCTGTTCATAATGATAAGTGTCTACCAGTTCTTTTATCCGGGGCCGGATATCGGAACCGTCCTCATATGCTGTGTGGATCAGTTCTTCCACTTTCGGGAACAGACTTTCTTCATCCAGTTCAATGGGACGTCCGATGTGGATCAGTTTATTGGGTGTGTCCTGCATGCCCTCCTCATCCATCAGGAGTTCTTCATACAGTTTCTCTCCGGGACGCAGCCCTGTAATTATGATTTCGATGTCTGTGCCCGGTCTGTAGCCTGCCAGACGGATCATATTTTCCGCCAGATCGTATATTCTGACCGGATCGCCCATATCCAGGACGAAGATTTCCCCGCCGCGGGCATAAGCGCCCGCCTGAAGCACCAGTGCCACTGCTTCCGATATCAGCATAAAGTAGCGGATAATGTCCGGATGAGTGACCGTTACAGGGCCGCCTTCCCTGATCTGCTGGCGGAACTGCGGTATCACACTGCCGTTGCTGCCCAGTACATTGCCGAAACGCACCGCCACGTATTCGGTCTCCGAGCGCCGGTTGCAGGTCTGGATGATCATTTCACAGATTCTCTTGGTAGCGCCCATTACATTGGTGGGATTCACCGCCTTGTCTGTGGATATGAGTACAAAACGTTTTACCTTCCATTTATCTGCCAGGCGTACCATGTTCCAGGTTCCGCCCACGTTGTTCTTTACGGCTTCATTGGGGCTGTCTTCCATCAGAGGCACATGCTTGTGGGCTGCTGCATGATAGATGATATCCGGGCGGAAAACTTCAAATATCTGATTCATGCGGTGATAATCCCGTACAGATGCAATCTGCACCTGCAGATCCAGATCAGGGTACTTTCGTTTCAGCTCCTGCTGGATCGTAAATGCATTGTTTTCATAGATATCCACAATAACCAGACGCCTGATGGGATGCGCTGCCAGCTGACGGCACAGTTCGCTGCCGATGGAGCCTCCTCCTCCGGTCACCATGATTGTTTTGTCTGTCACATAATCGATGATGGATTCCGTATCCAGTTCTGCCGGATCTCTTCCCAGCAGGTCCTCTATCTCTACTTTTTTCAGTCTGGATACGTTGACTTCTCCTTTGATGATCTGGTACAGGCCGGGTACCGTCATCAGTTCACAGCCTGTCTGCTGGCAGATCTCCAGAATCTTTCTGACTTCATTATGCGCCACGGAAGGCATGGCAACGATGATCTGGTCAATTTCGTATTTTTCCGCCATCTCACAGATCCTGTACCGGTCTCCGACTACCGGTACATTCTGGATATAACGGCCTTTTTTGTTCGGATCATCGTCGATGACACAGCAGACCGCCCGGTTCAGGAAGCCGCTGTTGCGGATTTCCTTGATCAGCATGATGCAGGCCTGTCCGCCGCCCACGATCATGATATGTTTCGGTCTGGCGGAAGCAGCGCTTTTATCCAGCCTGTCCTCCATATGCTTGTGGATATACAGGCGCGCCATCCGGTATCCCAGACGCAGGGTGATGGTCATGATCGCCAGGATCCCGTTGGACATCACATAGTAACTCCGGGGCACCGGCATCTTCAGAAGATGCATGCCGATAAACTGTATCACAGACACGATCATGCAGGCACAGACGATGTTCATACACTCCCTGTAACCCGCATATTCCCAGAGACTGTGATAGATATGGAATATGTAATAAAGAATCAGTACCGTAATGATCTGAAACGGTGAATATTTCAGAAAAGAAAGCAGAAATTCAGGATCGATCTTCTGAGAGATCAGATCAAAGCGGACTGCCAGAGCCAGATAGCCGGAAATAAACACACATATGATATCCAGCAGGATCAGCAGTACCATGCGGCTCTGTTTAACAGGATTTTCATAGATCTTTTTTATTATATTCATAACATTTCCTTTCCCGGATCCATGATCAGCCGGTTTCATCCTCACTTACTGTCCCTTTTTTCGCCATAACCGTAACTGCCGTAAGCTCCGTATCTGCCGTAGGCTCCGTATTTGCCGTGACCTCCGTATTTACCGTAATTTTCATATTTACCGTAGTTTCTGTAGCGGCCCCCGTAGCCGGTACTGCCTTCTGCGGCGTCATTCAGCACCGTTCCCAGGATCCGGCATCCGTTTTCCGCGATCTGTGCAAAGCCTTCAATGACCAGATTACGCTTTGCGCAGCCGCAGCGCACCACATATACACATCCGTCCGCATATTTCCCCAGGGCCATGGAATCTCCCAGCACCATGGCAGGAGGTGTATCAATGATAATGTAATCCGCATATTCACGAACCTCTTCCAGAAAATCTTCCATGGCTGCGCAGGAAAGCAGATCCGTTGATCTTCTGGTGGTTTTTCCCGCCGTGAGCACATAGAGACCTGCATCAGGCAGTTCAATGATGGCATCCTCCGCCAGGCATCTGCCCGTAAGCACTTCCGACAACCCGCTTCTTTTACCATTGATCTGCAGGATTCCCGCCACGGAAGGGTTGCGCATGTCCCCGTCCACAAGAAGGATCTTGAGTCCCTTCCCGGCAAGGGACATGGCCAGATTCACGGCTGTTGTCGTCTTCCCTTCTCCGGGGACCGTACTGGTTACCAGTATGATTCTGCTGTCGTTTTTCTCCGCTTCCCGTTCGAATCTGGTGCGCACTGTGCGCATGGATTCCCGGAAGCCGAAGGGTACCCGGGGGTTGTCCATGGTCAGCTGATTTTTCCGGTGTTTTTTCCGTTTCTTGAATTTCACGGTGGGAAGCACACCCAGATTGACTGCATTCAGGCACTGTTTCATCTCCGCTTTGCTGGAAATGGTGCGTATGGTCAGTCCGTACAGGAGAACCAGTATGAGCCCCGTCAGATAAACCCTGCCGGCAGTTTTTGCCGATGCTTTGATGAAAGTAAGTTCTGACGGCTTTGCATTGGCCGGCTCATCAGGAATTCCCATATCTTTGAACAAAGTGAACTCCGTCGGTCCCACAATGTAACTCAGCGTATCGGGAAAAACCTCCAGAACTGCCAGAAGCAGTTCATGGATTTCTTCCGGGTCGCTGCCTGTGACGGTAAACGTCAGCAGGTTGGTATTGGCATCCGCCTCCAGATCCACGGTTCCCGGCAGTCCTTCTTTTCCCAGCTTAGTCTCAATCGCATCGGTCAGAACACCGTTCTGCATGAGATAGGGAAAGAAGGTTACCATCTGTTCGGCACTTAAAATGTCTTGATAGGTCCCGTTCTGGCCGGAGGCCATGCTCACATAGACTGTAGCCGAGGTCTTATAATATGGCGTATAGCTTCTGTCTGCACTCCGGTAATTCCACAATCCCACCGCAATGGCCAGGATCAGCGGGATCCACCAGCCTGCCCTGAATCCTTTCCACAGACCGGGCAGCAGCTGAAACAGATCGATCCTGTCTTCTTCATTCCATGCATCTTCTGTACGGGGGGATGTATTCACAGTATTATTGTCCATACTTTACTCCTCCTCATCATGTCCGGATGTTCTGCTGACACGTTCCGCGAAAAAGCCTTTGCCGGAAACAGTTTCGCGGCTGTTGTACAGGCTCTGTTTCTTTTTATTTCTGCTGCCTGAAGAATCCTGCCCGTACTCTTCTTTCGTACCGTATCCATAGCCTCCGCCGTATCCGTAACCGCTGTACCGGCCGTAACTGCCGCCTGATATGGCAAATACGTTGATTCCGGTCACCTGCCGGATGAGCAGCGGTACCGTATGAATATTGTTGAGTACACAGCCCAGAAGCTTTGCGTGCCCTTCCTTTAATTGATCAATGCAGTCGTTCACTGCCTCGGTGGGCGCGTGATCCGGAGTGATGACAAGCAGGGAATAGTCTGCATACCGGGTCAGAGTCTCCGCATCCGCAACCATTTCAACAGGAGGCGTATCTATGATGATATAATCCATGCTGCTTTTCATCTGAACGATCAGATTCTTCATGCGCTCTCCACCGAGAATCTCGCTGGAAGCGGAGCAGTTGTTTTTATTGTAGATCATATAGATGCCGCTTTCTTCGTCCCGTGTCAGACAGTCTGTGAGCGTTGCTTTTCCATACAGATAATCACTGAATTCTTCGTGTTTTTCCTCTTTGAGTTCAAAGATCTTGTGCTGTGCCGGTTTTCTCAGATCCGCATCCAGCAGAAGCACATTGTCGGAAATACCGGCCAGCGCCAGTGCCAGATTGGCGGCAACCGTGGACTTTCCCTCATTTTCCAGCATACTGGTGATGAGAATCACTTTTTTGCCGCTGCGGTTGCAGCGGGCTACCAGCCTCTCTCTCAGGCGTCTGTAGCTTTCCACGAACCCGAAGCTTGCCACGGGAGAACTGATCATCAGCGATTTTTTCTTTCTGCGTCTGCCCGGAAGCAGCATGCGGAATGTTCTGTGTTTGCGCTCATGGTAAATGGCTGCGTACAGCTTTGTGTCCAGCTTTCTTTCCACATCTTTTTCATTTTTCACACTGTCATAGTAATAGGACAGCATCAGAATCAAAACCGCTGTGACTGCCATGGCTGCTGCGGCGCACTTCCGGCTCATATCGGTTACATCGTAGCTGTTGTCCGGCTCTGACGGATAGGCGGCCGGAACCAGTTCTTCCAGCACGTATCCCGGGTACATCATCTCGGAGATATCGGAATAGTGCTGCAGGATCCCTTTGATGACCCTGTATGACATGGTCGGTTTATTGGAACGCACCGACAGCGATACCATATTGCTGTCCGCAATGACTTCTGCTTTGACCTCCACAGCCAGTTTCCTCAGGCCCATGTCTTCCGCAACTTCCTGAAGTATGTATTCATCTGTAAGAATGTTTGTAAACCGCTCCGCATTGCTGGAATAGGTGCTGAAACTGTCGCCGCTGCGGGCCGTTCCGGTCACGATTACAGTGGTGGACGCCGTATACATGGGTCTGTATCCGATACCGGATATGGCGTCAATACCCGAAATGGATTCGACAACGGACAGATACGGCAGCATATTGACCACCAGACATGCCGTGATTCCTGCCAGAAGGATGACCCACCAGTTTTTCAGCAGGTCCTTCAGCAATGTATAGCAGTCCAGATTGGCAAGGATTTCTTCTCCTCTGTCATCCGGAGTCCGGGTCGTTGTTTCGTATTCGTTCAAGGTGCCCTCCTTATTCGTAGACGATTACGGACAGAGCGCCGGTTCCGGTATACCCGTCCTGCGTAATGATCGTATAGGTTACCGTGTAAACTCCGGGCTTTCGGGTGTCTACCTGATTCTCAATATAAATATCCCTGTATTCGAGTTCTTCGATTATTTTATCTTTTTCCTCTCTGTTTGCCGGGTCACCGAAGAGGCCCTGCACTTTTGTACCTTCTGCGGCGGATTGTCCGGCGGAGCCTTCTTTGAATTCAAATTTTCTGCTGCCGATGGTTACATTGTCTATATATTTCCAGGGATCGAATGTTTTCCCCTTTCTGATATAGACCACGTAATCGCTCAGATTGACAGCCGGCGTATATCCGATATCCTCCGGGTTATAGATCTCCACCAGCAGATCGATACCGGCCACATCGCCGGCTGAATTGGATACCTGATATCCCAGCTCGTAGTTTCCTACCTCCGGCTGATAGGGAATATATCCATGCGTCAGGCGGATCTTCCCGGTCAGATTCCCATCCAGCTTATCTTCCGCAGTCAGATACTGCAGAATATCCAGCTCCTTCCCGGCGGGAAAGCGAAGCTGGCTGCTGATGGAAAAGCGCGGAGACTCATAATCGCTGTAAGTCAGTGTTCTGACTGCCCGTCCCGTGTTGTGGAAAGAATCGCAGACCACGTATGTGACTTCCCTGCTTCCATCCGATAAAAACGGTCCGATATGCTCCACCGCTATCTCGTCGGTTATGTCACCGTCTTTGTCATCCGAAGCCGTGACGCCTTCCAGCAGCGCCGATTCCGGATCCTCCGTACTGATCTCAATTGCATCTGTGTCACAGGTAATCACAGGAGCTGTGTCGTCCAGATTCTGTTCATAATAATAGCGAAGCCCCGCGTAACCGCCCGCGGATATAAGAAACAGAACTACCACCAGTACTCTGATATATTTCATACATAATTCCTTTCTATATGGATTTCAGCCCACCGGCCACAGGATCTCTTTTCCTTGCAGAATCCTTTCCGGGTTGGCACGGGTGAGAAAATCGGCATACTCCTCTCCGTACTCCCGGGATATCATCATACGTACTTCATCCATATACGTGGTACGCCACTCCGAATGGTGAGCATCGCTGGCCACGCAGGTGACCATCCCCTCTTCCAGAAGATAGCTGCCGCAGTAATACGGAGCCCTGCCGAATCTTCCCAGCAGGCTGCCTTTATTCACCTGTATCCCGCATCCCATACGAATCCAGTGATCTACAATCCCCGGATCCTTCTGTACATATTCGTAGCGCTCGGGGTGTGCCACAATGGGAATATAATCCATGCGGCAGATATCCAGGAGAATATCCGTAGCATAGTAGGGTGTACCTCCGAATGGAAATTCAATCAGAAGATATCCGGTATCGTTGATTGTCATAAGGCGTCCATCCTTTAGATAAGAAGGAACCTGGGGTGTTCCGAATACCTCCATGCCCGTGTAGAGCTTCAGAGGAATCCCTTCTGCGGCCACCTGTTCTCTGAATCTTTCCATCCTGCGGCGCAGTATGTCATCATCATTGTAATTGTCGAACATTTCCGGTATATTGCAGTGGGGAGTCATCACCAGACGGGTGACACCGCTCCTTACTGCCTGTTCTGCCATCTCCAGAGAAATCTCAGGATCCGGTGATCCGTCATCCACACCCGGAAGAATATGCGCATGTATATCTATCATTATTATTCATCTGTCCTTTGTCATTATTGATTATGCCGGCATCTGTATTAATTCCAGATTATATCACAGTTTTCAGTATCATGAAAGCGTTTGCTCCCTTCGGAAAAGGTACATTTTTCCACTTCTGCCGGACATAAAAAGGAGTTGTAAATCATCTTTACAACTCCCTGCCATACTCTGATCCATCCAGGCGTGTGCCCTGCACTGATTATTCGGTAATACCTTTGGATTCCAGATACTGGATCATGTCATCGACTGTTACAATGTTCTCCAGTTCTTCTGCAGGTACTTCAATACCGTATTCTTCTTCCAGGTTCATAACCATCTCGAACAGATCCAGAGAATCTGCTCCCAGATCATCCTTGAAAGATGTATCGCCTGTTACATCAGCTTCATCAACACCCAGCTGTTCTACCAATAACTCTGTAATCTTTTCTAACATCGTAAACTCCTTTTTAGAATCCTCTGAATTTCAATGAAAGAATAAACCAGAATTCCCCGCTTGTCAATCATGTTATTTCACAATTTTGCAGGCACGGTTCAGGCATTTTGCTGAGTTATTTCACAATCTCGCAGGCGGCAGCCCCCAGATATTCCATCAGCTGCCCGGGATTGACGATGATCTGTACCCCTCTGGCACCTCCGCTCAGGTATATTTCATCGAACAGCAGTGCTGTTTCTTCAAAATAGGTGGGGTACTTTTTCTTCATCCCTACGGGTGAACAGCCGCCGCGGATATAACCGGTCAGGCCCTGCAGTTCCTTCACATGAACCATCTCGATTCTTTTATCCTTTGCCGCTGCTGCAGCTTTTTTCAGATCCAGTTCTTCGTTGACGGGGATGCAGAAGACCATGATCCCTCTCTTCTCGCCCCTGGCCACCAGTGTCTTGAAGCAGGTGTCGGGATCGATCCCCAGCTGGGCCACCACATGTTCTCCTCCCAGATGTTCTTCATCAAATTCATATTCCTGAGAGCGGTAGGGGATCCCCGCCTGCTCCAGAATACGCATTGCATTCGTCTTTACCATAATATAAGCCTTCGTTTTCTTTCCTGTTGAATATGTTGCAAGGGTTAAATAGTCATGTACTCCTAACCTACATTCTGCTGTGCACCGGTTTTCAGCTTCTGCAGGAAATCCGGTACTTTTCCTTTTTCAATGAAAAATTCGGAAACCATCTCTTCACCGGTTTCTTCATCCGTCATGTAAGCCGTTACATAATATCCCGGCTCTTCATCCTTCAGCGTAAGGCTGCAGTTACTGAAGTAAGCCGATATCAGATATGGCCGCAGCTCATCCAGCTGCTCCTGATCCTCGGTCCAGTATGTGTTGTACTGGCCGGATGGGGAACCTGATTCATCCCATTCTTCAAAGAAACCGTCTTCGTAACCGATCAGGTAACTGTCCCCGTCCATGCTGGAATCCTCTTCATAAAGAATCCGCGCCTTGTAGATGGAATCATATATGGATGCCGGCTCGCAGCCATAGCCCTTCAGCAGAGTCAGGGTATGCTGGAATGAAGGGTATACGGGATAGGAATTGTAATAATCGTTCTGACTTCTGGTAAATTCCAGAAGCAGTATCGGTTCCTCACTGCGCATCGTCTCCAGATCCAGGTCCTTCAGCTCCCGTTTGTAGGTCCGGAGCAGAGTAATATACTGTGTATCATCCAGTGTCAGCTTCTTCTTATTCTCGGAAAAACCGTTGTTGAGCCATACCGGGCAGTTTTCCTCTCCTTTTGTGAGGACAGGATAGAGCGATTCCTTATACCGGTCCATGGCAAAGATCTCACTGCACGCCTCAAAGTTGTCCTTAATGGTCAGATCATAGGACCGGTACACGCATCTGCCGTTTTTCAGACGGTAGCAGACTGTCATGGTTCCGAAGTTTTCCTCATTGTTTTTCTCCTGAATTGCCTTTTCCGCCAGCCTGAGAACCGGCTGAACGTTCTTCAGATTCATCTGGGACAGCATGGCACACTGTTCCTGACTGCTGTAAGTGGAACTGAATACCACATTCTGATTGATCAGTTTCTCATACTCTTCCTGTGTGTATTCTTTCACGTAATTGCGGTAATATTCCAGCTCCGATATGGATACCCCCACAGAATCCAGCTCATCCTCAGAAGGAAGATAGGTGTCATATCCCGTCAGATCAAAACGGAACACACACATGAATACAACAGCGAATGCAGTGCAGATCACCATGGACAGCCTGTTGTGGAAAAATGCCCGGAAATTCATCTGAAGCACCATCTGCATGATGCAGTGCATGATGATACATCCGGCCACAACACCGAAATACAGCCAGAAGTCCTTATTGCTGTAGGCCATTGACTGCAGAAAAAGGCCCATCATCACACCCACAATGGTTACTGTCAGAAAGCTGATGAACGGTCCCGCTATGGGAAAAGCCAGACCGCAGCCCGTCTTTTCCGAAGGTCTCTTCAGAAACAGCGCACAGGCAGCCAGCGGAAGGAGAACAGCCATGGCTGTCAGTATCCCTATGGAGAAGATTTCGTAATAACCGGTCACCTCATACCGTTCCAGCATCTCAACACAGATGGTAATGGCACTTCCGCTGCCGTAAAGCAGCGGTCTGCCCGAATCCACATATGTATCGAAAAATATGATCTGGCATTCTTTAACCAGCATGCAGAAAACAGGCCCCGCAAAATGCACAACCAGAAGTGTCATGATGCTGGACAGAAGGCTTCCTGCAAATAAGACAGCTATAATGCTGACAGAATAGAGGATCCAGTAAAAAACCAGATATACAAAAGCCAGAACCGCCAGTTCCCTCACATACCCCACGATCATGGCACCGTGGGCGATCCCCACCAGCACCGCACTGCCGTACAGAATCACATAGGGTACTGCAAACAGCAGGAATCCGGTCACGTAGCGGTATAGAAACTGCATCCCTCTGCTGATGGGCAGAGAATGATAGAAATCAACCTTGCTGCGGTTGAACAGATAACCAAACTCCAGTAAGGCGGCAAAACCAGACATGATAAAGATCATGCTGAAAAACATATCGTTTTGGGTCATGAATTCCACAAGAAAGTTGTCGGGTATGTTGTACAGCTTATCCGAATACTGCCCCAGGTCCAGCGCCGCGCCGACAGGAAGCGCAAAAATCATTGTAATAGTAAAGATACCTCCTGCCCAGAGTGTCCGCAGACACTCCTGTTTCAGCAGGCGCTCGAAAAGTCTTCTAGCCGATAATTTTTTTGATATCATATCCTGCCACCTCCGTTTCACTGATAAAGATCTCTTCCAGACTCAGAGGAAGAATCTCATAAAACAGCGGATTCCGCGCTGTGATTGCCGAAATCAGCTGTTCCTTGTGGCCGCGCACGGTTACGGTATACAGAGAGCCGCGGCACTCCCGGCTGACCAGATCAAGGCCCTCAAAAGCCTTATCCGCATCGCCTTCCTCCCGGAATACGCACTGCGCCTTGTGAATGTGAAGCTTCATATCCTCCACATCTCTGGAAAGCAGCATACCGCCCTTGTAGAGCAGGCCCACATGGTCACAGATATCCTCCAGCTCCCGCATGTTGTGCGATGCGATCACCGGTGTGAACTCCCGGTGGGTCATCTCATAAGACAGAAGATTCTTGATCATCTGGCGCATCACCGGATCCAGCCCGTCAAATGTCTCATCACAGAGCATGTACTTCGTACCGGCACACACCCCGGCAATCATACTCAGCTGCTTGCGCATCCCCTTGGAATAGGTATGGATCTTCCTGGAGGGATCCAGCTCCACATCCCGCACCATGCGGTCATATCTTCCCGAATCAAAGTCTTCATAAATCATCCGGTAATAATTGCGTATATCCACCAGCGTGGCATTCTCGAAAAAATACTGTTCATCGGATATGTAAAAAATCTTCTTCTTGGCCGGTACATGATCAAAAACCTGCTGATCATCCACCAGGATCACACCTTCATCTGCCCTGTAGATTCCGCTCATCAGACGCAGCAGAGAGCTTTTCCCGGAGCCGTTGATCCCGATCAGCCCGAATACCGCACCTTCTTTTATCTGAAAGGATACCTGATTCACTGCCAGTGTATCTTCAAAGTACTTACTGACATTTCTCACATCAATCATAATAAAATCTTCCTCCTGCCTGCCGTTTCCCGGCATACCGTTATTATTTTAACACAGGATCTGCAAAATAGCCAATTAAAAGACGATTAAAATATTAAGCTTCTGTTAAGGTTTTGATTAGGCATTACGTCATTTTTCAAAATATGCAAGCACCCTGTCATAAGGCATCTTTCCGCCGAAAAGATCCAGGGCGCTTCCGATGGTCACATCCACCTTTTCCCGGCCCAGGGTCCTGAGTGTTTCCAGATCGTCAAAGCCTGACACGCCGCCTGCGTAGGTGACCGGAATCTTCCCCCAGTCTCCCAGCATCCGCGCCACGTCGGTTTCAATACCGCCGGCATGGCCTTCCACATCCACCGCATGGATCAGAAATTCACTGCAGCTGCCGGCCAGTTCATCCAGCAGTTCCGGCGTCAGCGCTTCCTCTGTGAACTGCTGCCACCGGTCGGTTACAATATAATAGACACCGTCCCGTTTGCGGCAGCTCAGATCCAGAACCAGATGTTCCTTCCCCACCCGGCTGCGGATTTTTTCCAGATGTTCCAGATGAATCCGGCCGTTTTTAAACACATAGCTGGTTACGATCACATGAGAAGCCCCTGCTCTGATGTAATCTTCCGCATTCTCCGCCGTGATACCGCCTCCGATCTGCATGATCCCCGGGCAGGCGCCAAGCGCTGCCATCGCCTGCGCTCTGGTCGCCTCAAACCAGGGTGAAGATGCCGGATTCAGCATGATGATATGGCCGCCTTTCAGCCCGTCCTTCTCATAGAATCGGGCAAACCAGGCCGCATCCTTTTCCGATACAAAATTGTCAACTGCATAATCACCTGAGTCCTTCAGGCTGCCGCCCACAATCTGCTTTACTTTTCCATTATGAATATCGATACAGGGTCTGAATCTCATAAAAACTCCATTCCGCCGTCTGCCGGACGGCAAATCCTCTTGAAAATCCTCTTCAAAAAAGGCGGCTTCTCCATATGAATGAAAAACCGCCTCATTTTTTATCTGCTGTCAACGATCCAGCCAGTGTCCGCTGAATTACTTCATCGATTCTTAATTGAATCCGTATATCTTCTGCGCTGCCGCGTATCCCCAGCTTGCAATCTTCCTGCCCCATCTGCCCGGCAGATTCATGGCGATTCCCAGCAGGCCGAACCGGATCCTGCGGTATGCTTTGGGGTTGTGTTCCTTCAGATAGGCCCAGATCTCCGCCTTCTTTTCCAGATTCTCCGGATCTTTTGAACGGATAGCCAGAATCGAACTGATACAGGTGATGATCGTCAGGTAGCTGAGCATATATCTTCTCAGCTTCTTACTTTCGATCCGGTCATGGGTATAACTGTCGATCATGATCCGGTTTACCCGCAGCTGCTGGTCAATCCGTGAAATCATGACCTTTTCATTGACGGACTGGTCTTCCCTGCCGATAAAATACCGGTAGAAATTCACATCCAGGTAATACATGGTCTTCACAGCAGTAAAGGGCTGAAAAGCAAAGATGTTGTCCACATAAAATGTATGTTCCGGAAGCTTCAGTCCGCAGTCACGCAGCAGCTGTGTGCGGTAAATAATCGAATGCATCAGAATGTACTTCCCAAGGGGGAAATGTCCGATCTCGTCCCAGGTGAAAACCCGGTTGCGGGGAAGGGCATGACGGTAACGCATAACCATCTTATGTTCCGCATCAACTTTATCATATACGAAGTTGGACAGCACCATATCCACCGGATTCTCCCGGGTTGACATCTCCCGGAGAAGCTCCAGAATCTTTCTGTAGGGGCCGGTGCTGAGATGATCGTCGCTGTCCACCACCTTGAAATACAGCCCCGTGGCATTGGCCAGCCCCGTGTTGACTGCACCGCCGTGTCCGGCATTCTCCTGGTGGATTGCCTTTACAATAGTCGGATACTTTTCGGCATAATGATCTGCGATTTCTGCCGTGTTGTCCTTTGTGGAGCCGTCATCAACGATCAGAATCTCCACTTCCTCCCCGCCTTTCAGCAGGGATTTGATACATTTATCCATATAAGCTGCGGAATTGTAACAGGGAACCGCAATGGATAACAGCTTCATATTGTCACCTTCTTATTGTAACTGTTTATATCTGTGTTTTATATTTTGCTTAATATTGTGCCTTATACTGTATTGTCGTTGGGTCTTACACCGTATTTATAATGAAATATCTCCGATTGCTCCGAGTATATCTTCTCTCATGCGGATGGCTTCTGCTCTGGCTGCTTTGGCATAGTCATGCTCGTCCACACCGGCTTTCTTATAGGCACACATGATCCCTCTGGAAGAATTGATCACCGCGCCGAGACCTCTTTTGTCAAATGCGTAGCTTACATCTTTTGCACCGCCGCCCTGTGCGCCGTAACCGGGCACCAGGAAGAAGGTATGGGGCATCTTCGCACGCAGTTCTTCCAGCTGAGAAGGATAGGTTGCACCTACCACGGCACCCACTGCGGAATAACCGTACTTACCGGGAACCTCTTCGCCCCATTTCTCACACATCTCTCCCATCACTTCGTAAACGGTCTTGTCGCCGATCTTCTGGTCCTGCAGCTCTCCGGATGAAGGATTGGATGTCTTGACCAGCACGTAAATGCCCTTATCATACTCCTTACACAGCTTCAGCAGAGGTTTGATGCCGTCACTTCCCAGATAGCCGTTGACTGTCAGGCAGTCCCCTCCGAAAGCAGTTACCATCTCACCGTTGATGGCAGTTTTTCCGATATGGGCATTGGCGTAGGCTTCCATGGTTGTTCCGATATCATTGCGCTTGCCGTCAGTGATCACATACATGCCCTTTTCATGAGCGTAGGCAATGGTCTGTGCCAGCGCACGCACACCCTGCCAGCCGTACATCTCATAGTAGGCTGCCTGAGGCTTCACCGCAGGAACAATATCGCATAATTCGTCGATCAGACCTTTGTTGAACCGCAGCAGCGCGTTGGCAGCTGCCTCCAGCGGATCATCGGATGCCGCAAACTCTTCTTTCAGAATGTATTCGGGAACATAATCAAGCTTCGGATCAAGTCCCGCCACCGTAGGGTTTTTCATCTGTACAATCTTTTCAATTAATAAATCCATTGACATAAATTCAATTCCTTTCTTTCAGAACAGCAGCCGGCTATTTCTTCCTGCGCGCTGCCTTCCTGCGCTTTTTCTGACCGGCACGAAAATCATTTCTAACGGCCAGAGTAATGGCCATAAAACAGAAAATCAGCTGCAAGGCTGCGGTAATACGGACTTCCTGCTGCTGAAACATCATCTTCACTCTGTTCATCAGTCTCTGCATAACAGCTGCCTCCATTTCCTGCGGGATCATCTGCATCCACGCATACTATATCTAATATATAAGTAAATCGCAGATTTGTAAAGAATATTTTCGCAGGGTATCAATGCAATTCACAGGGCATAAATGCTTTTCTGCTGCATAAAAAAACCTGCAGGAATCTGCAGGTCTGAGCAGGGGTACAAGGATTCGAACCTTGAGATGACGGAGTCAGAGTCCGGTGCCTTACCGTTTGGCGATACCCCTAAAAATATGAAATTGTATAACCGAAAGCCCGGCAGGAACATCACGTTCCAAGCAGGGGTACAAGGATTCGAACCTTGAGATGACGGAGTCAGAGTCCGGTGCCTTACCGTTTGGCGATACCCCTGTATCTTTGTTTATCGACCGCCTTCGCTGCCGACTCAGATAATATAGCACACTTCAAAATAAATTGCAAGCACTTTTTTATATTTTTTTAATTATTCGTACTTTTTCCCTATGGATTATCCCCTTTACCTTTATTTCCCTCTGTGTTAAGATACAGGGGAATGCAGTAAATATATGGTATTATTCCGCGAATATACTGTTTTTTGGGGAGGTTTGTTTATTATGAGTGACGATTATCGTGAACGGATCGAGAATCTGGTTGCGGAGTTTCCGGTCTGTGAGTACGTTTTACTGGAAAGAGAGGAGCTTGTTTTTTCCGACAAGGTCCGTTTCATCTGTGAAAATGAATGTCCGCGTTACGGTCATTCCTGGGCGTGTCCGCCTGTGATCGGTACGATTCAGGAATGCATGGAGCGCTGTCAGCGTTTTTCCCATGTGCTTTTATTCACCACTGCGGCTGATGTGCCGGATATTGCCGATTTTCAGGGATGTCTGAATGCCCGCAGGGATCATGAACAGGTTTCCTGGGATCTGACCGAACGTATGAAGCAGGAGTTTGGTGAAACGCTGACGCTGACCACAGGATGCATGAAATGCGAGACCTGCGCGTATCCCGATGCGCCCTGCCGCCATCCCGACCAGCGCTTTGCCACCATTGAAAGCCACGGCATCCTGATCATGCAGACTGCTGCCGACGCCGGGCTCAGCTACAATTTTGACGGACATACGGTGATCTATTTCACATTGATTTTCTACAATGCATGATTGCGGTGCCCGGTTTTGATTCTGAACACAGTCCGCATATGAAACGGTTTTCCGGGGGAGGGGGATCAGTGATCTTCCCTTCCCCAGAACTGTTTTACGACATTTCCCACCGTGTTGATATTCACTTCCTGATAATTCTCCCAGTCCATGGGGAACAGTTTTACATGATTTTCCAGCAGCATGCGGTTGTCCAGCAGAATGACCACTCCTCTGTCTTCTGCTGTTCGAATCACTCTGCCTGCTGCCTGAAATACTTTATTGATTCCCGGAAAACGGTAGGCATAATCATAACCGCGCCGTCCCTGCTTTTCAAAATAATCCTTCAGCAGTTCTCCTTCTGTACTGATCTGCGCCAGCCCGGTTCCCACCACGACAGCACCGATCAATTGTTCCCCGGTCAGATCAATGCCCTCGGAAAAGATACCGCCGATTACGCAGAAGCCCACCAGAGAACGGTCCCCGTCTTCCGTCCCGGCAAATTCCTTCAGAAATGCATCCCGGTCGCTTTCCGACATGCCCTGCTCCTGCCTGATCAGGCGGATAGGAGCCGTTTCCTCATACTGTTCCCCATACCGTTCCTGGAAAACAGACACGACCTCCATCATATATTGATAGGAAGGGAAAAAGACCATATAATTGCCGGTCCGGCAGGCAACCACCTGCATAATATAGTCAAGCACTCTCCCGTACTGCACCGGATTGCGCATGGTATAACGGCTGCTCACGTCCTCCGATACCGCCAGCAGGCGGCGCGAGTTGTCAAATGGCGAATCCACATAGATGGCATATGCCTTGTCCTCCGTGGTCAGAAGTTCCCGGTAATAATGCATGGGCAGCATGGTTGCGGAGAAAAATACGGTACTGATCCCGCGCTGAATGCAGTTGTGCACATTCACAGCCGGATTGGCGCAGAGCAGCTTCACCTGAAACCGCCCGCCCTCCACGCTGCAGTAGGGAATATAGCTGTCGTCCAGAATCTCGCACATGGCATTGAAATGGCGCAGTTCAAAGAAGAAGTTCAGCAGTTCCTCGTCAGCCTGATTTCTCGTTTCCTCCAGAAAACTGCTGATACACTCCTGTGCCCGCAGGGAATACTCATACAGATTGCTGATTCCTTCCAGCACCATGACCTGCTCCGTTTCCTTTTTCAGGGACAGCAGCTGTTTATTGAGACTTTTCAGCGCACGGGAGGCCCGGGCAGCTGCACGGACCGCATCCGGTGTATCCATCAGGGAAATATCGGCAATTTCCTTCATCAGCTTTCCGGCTTTCAGTACCTCTTCCTTAACCAGCACCGCAGAAAACATTTCTCTGGCCCGGTCAGGCAGATTGTGTGCCTCATCCACCAGAAAAATATAATTTCCCTGAACATTTTCTCCGAAAAACCGGCGCAGATACACGTTGGGATCGAATACATAGTTGTAATCGCAGATGATTCCCTGAGACCAGAGCGTCAGATCCAGATTGAATTCAAAAGGGCACACCTGATAGCGCTCTGCATAATCCGATACATTTTCCCGGTTCATGCACGCCTCATGGGTCAGCATGTCATAAAGCGCCTCATTTACCCGGTCAAAGTGCCCCTTCGCCCGGGGGCAGCTCTCCGGATTGCAGACACAGGCCTCCATGGGGCAGATTTTTTCCTTCGCCGTGATGGTGACGGAATGGATTTTCAGCCCCTGCTGCCTTAATATGTCAAACGCCTCCTGAGCTACCGTCCGCGTGATGGTTTTGGCTGTCAGGTAAAATACCCGCTCCCCCAGGCCTTCGCCCATGGCCTTCAGCGCCGGGAAGAGAACGGACATGGTCTTTCCGATCCCGGTGGGTGCCTGAATAAACAGCTCCGCCTTCTGCTCAATGCTGCGGTACACGGATACCGCCAGCTTACGCTGCCCGGGCCGGTAAGGAAACGGAAATTCCATCCCGCAGAGACTTTCTTTCAGGTCTTTTTTCATGGCCTGCTCCAGCTTTGCCCACCGCTCATACTGTCCCAGCAGCTCCCCGAACCATTTTTTCAGTTCAGGAAACGTAAAACAGTCGTAAAAGCGGCGGATTTCCTCCGTTTCCAGGTGGCTGTAGGTCATCTGAACTCCCATGCTGCTCTGATGATTCTGCAGCGCATAAATATAGGCATAGCACATGGCCTGAGCCTTGTGAACCGGCACCGGCTCCTTCATTTTCCCCGGATCCCGGTAAATACCCTTGATTTCATCGATTACATACAAAGTCCCGGACTGAAAAAACACCGCCTCTTCCGAATTCATCTCTTCCCGGTGGGGGACTTTTTTCAGAAAATGCGATGTCTTTTCACTGAAAATGCCGTCAGCCCGCCCTTCAACCCGGATCCGGAAATGCTCCATCTCCACTTCCTGCTTTAAACTTACTTCACTCTCATAGGCGCTGCCCATCTGCCGCTGGATCTTCCGGTGCAGCCGGCTGCCGGCCTCCATGGCCTGCTTTTCCTTTGCACCGGTCCGGCGGTTGTCGATGTCGCCGCTCCTGAAAATGAATTCCACCAGATTCCGCACGGAAATCCGTACTGTATCAGAGCTCTGCGTCGTCATTGATCAATATTATCCTATTATGCCTTTATCCATGCAGGCTGCGATTTCTTCTGCGAAATAGGTCAGCAGAATATCGGTACCGGCACGGTACATGCTGATGGCTGTTTCACTGATGATTTTCTCTTCATCCACGTATCCCAGCTTTGCTGCTGCCTTGATCATGGAATACTCTCCGCTGACACTGTAAGCTGCAACGGGCACATCTGTCATGTCCTTTACCTCACGGACAATGTCGAGATAGGAAAGTGCCGGTTTTACCATAATAATATCGGCTCCTTCATCCACATCAAGCATGGCTTCCTTCAGAGCTTCCCTGCGGTTATGGAAATCCATCTGATACGATTTCCGGTCTCCGAATGCAGGTGCTGATCCGGCCGCGTCACGGAACGGTCCGTAGAATGCGGAAGCATATTTCACAGCATAGGACATGATCGGTGTCTCCTGATAACCGTCTGCATCCAGTGCCTCGCGAATCGCCAGAACCCGTCCGTCCATCATATCGGAGGGAGCCACCATATCGGCGCCGGCCGCCACATGGGATACTGCTGTACGGGCCAGCAGATCCAGTGTTTTGTCATTGTCTACATAATGATCCGGTGTCAGAAGACCGCAGTGACCGTGATCTGTATATTCACACATGCATACGTCAGTGATCAGATACATGTCGGGATACTGTTTTCTCGCTTCACGAAGCGCTTTCTGCACAATACCGTTTTCATCGTATGCCTGGCTGCCGCAGCAGTCCTTGTGCGCCGGCAGTCCGAAAAACATGACCGCATTCACGCC
>JBJELO010000022.1:0-4760 GCA_051879195.1 Lachnospiraceae bacterium | reverse complement strand
CTACTGCAAGGAAAAGGGCACTAATTTTCTTCATGGCTTATCTCCTTCTTTTTCGTATGCAAAGAGGAAATCTTCCCGATTCCTCTGGTAGTGTAGAAACCAACGAAAGTCCAAAAGCCCATCATGGCTATGTATTCGATGAACACGGATAAAGCGCTTTGCTCAAAATTAAAGAATACGAATTGATTTTTGAGGAACATATACGAAACGATGTCTTTCTGGATGAAGCAAAGCAATCCATATCCGGCAATCGCAATCGCAGCCAGCCGCAGCGTCCAGGCAGGCACGCCGGAGAGCATTTTGCCTTTCCGCAGTTTACGGAACAAGCTCATAATCATTCCCCAGTGCATTCCCAGATGAACGCTCATAAGCACAAAGCCCCAATAGGAAGCTGCCATGTGCATGCTTCTTGCTGTTGCCATTGGCCCGCGAATGGGAAGTGCAGCAAATACATGCCGGGACATTACAATACCGCTGAAACCAAGGCAGAGCATGGAAAGCAGGACACTGAAATTAACGATTGTCTGTACGGCACGCAACAGTTTGTACTTCCCCTTCAATAGATGACCGTACCACCTGATATTGAGAAAGCAGTGCAGGAGGAACAGCACAAGCATCCCGGCACCAAACCACTCATGAAGCTCCTGTCCGGTGATTTGATACGCCATCAGACAAAGCAACAGTGCTGTCATCAGGAAATCAATTCCCATTTTTATTTTCATTTTTGGTTTCATGAGTCATCTGCCTTTCGCATTATTTCGATAGACCCAGTTCAGCCACCCAATCGTTCACTCTGCTTTCCGCGCCGGATACGCTGGAACCGCCAATATGAAGTCCGTCAAGAACGATTGCATACGGCTCCATATCTTTGATTTCTTCAATCGCATCCGAAAAAGCGCTGCCGCCGGAAGTACAGAAGGGAATCACGGTCTTTCCGCTGAAATCGTACTCGTCAAAGAAGCTGTACATCACCATGGGCATACCATACCACCAGTTTGGGAAACCAACAAAAATGGTATCGTACTGTTCCAAATCTTCGATATGGGTGGATAATTCAGGCCGGATGCCATGATTCTTTTCGGCCTCTCCTGCGTCAACAGTATCATTGTAATTATCGGGATAAGGCTCCACCGTCCGAATAGAGAACAGCTCTCCACCGGAAGCCTCCGCAATCATGTGTGCCATGACACCGGTATTGCCAGTTACTTCTCCATTAAAGATCTGAATGCTGGCGGTTGTAGAAGCATCCACATCATCGGGAAGCTCCGCGTTCTCGCCGTAGGTAAAATAAGCAATCAGGATATTGCTGCCCACTTCCTCCGGCTCCGCAGGAGAGATATCCGTATTGGTAGTATCTACATTATCCTCTGCCTGCGGTAGTTCCGTTTCCGTAACCTGTGCGGGTGCGGATTCTTCTGCCTGAGAATGTTCTTCGCTGGTTGTAGTATTGGAATTCGTGTTCTGCTGGGTATTAGAGCAGGCAGCAAGAGAGAATACCAGTATGAAAGAAAGCACGAGTGCAATTTTTTTCTTCATATCATCATCTCCTTGAAATCAGTTCTATCAGATCACGCTCCGAAGTCCAAACCCAGGCTGCTTACCCACTCCATGACTGTATCCTGGGAATCGCCGCCATTCAGCCGCCGTCCATCAAGCCAGGTAGCGCCGCTGGTAAGCTTCTCCAGATTGGAGGCGCTGGAGCCAATGCCGCTGCTGGCGGAAGTGCAGAAAGGAACAATCGTCTTTCCGGAAAAGTCATAGCTTTCCATAAAAGTGCTGACGATTCTCGGTGCTTCTCCCCACCAGATGGGATAGCCGAGAAACACAATGTCATACTGCTCCATATTCTCAACGGAACCGGAGATTGCGGGTCGGGCGTTGGGATCGTTCATTTCAAGCGTAGTGCGGCTGTTGTTATCATTGTAGTTGAGGTCAGCATCGGTGTAGGGATCTTCGGGAGTAATCTCATAGAGGTCTGCGCCCAGACCATTTGCAATATGTTCTGCGACACCCTCCGTGGTATTGGTCGCAGAGAAATATGCCACCAGCACCTTCGCCCCTTCCATCGCGGCATCCGGTTCAGACGCCACATCTGTTTCTATCATCTCATTTTCCGTTACAGATGCTTCTTCGCTGCTTTCCGGTGCAGAAGGTTTCTCAGAAGTATTTCCCCCCACATCATGGACGCTTGCTTCTGTCGGCACTGTATTTCCGGCGCAGGCCACAAGAGATACAGCCATCACGAGAGTAAGTAAGAAAACAACAAGCTTTTTCATTGATATTACCTCCAGTTTGTCTACATCTTTTATTGGTGAGAATGTGATTCTTATTTCAAAAGCCAATGGAATCCAGCCAGTCTTGTACCATCAATTCTGATGCAGACACATTTTCTGCGTTAATGTCCAATCCTTGCGGAGATTGTGCTGCATTGCTGGCTTCCCGGATTGTTTCGTAGCTGTTTCCGGCTCCATATCCGCCATGGGTACAGAAGGGAATGACTGTTTTCCCCGCAAGGTCGTATTCGGCTAAGAAGGATAGTACGGCTTGAGGGACATCCGTTGACCAAACCGGGTAGCCAATAAATACTGTGTTATATTGAGAAATGTCCAGATCACTTTTCATCAATGGCGGTAAATAGTCCTCAGCCATTTCCCTGTGATTCAGCTCCCGAAGCGCATCAAAATCTGTGGGGTACTTTTCCATAGTCTGAATGAGAAGAAGGTCGCCGCCCACCTGCTTTTGAATGAGTCGGGCAACATACTCCGTCGTTCCGAAAGTTTCGCCATTGACCACAATACTGGCAGAAGTCGTGGCATCTACATCTTCGGGATATGCTGTATTGCCCCATCGGGAAAAGTATACGATCAAGATATTGCTTTCATCGCTTGTGTCCGATTCGTTTCTGCCGGTGGATGATTCTTCAATAACCATCAGAGATTCTGCTTCCTCATCGGTGCGTTCCTCCGGCATACCCGTCTGGCTACTGCAACTGGCCAGAAAAGCCAGGAGCAGCAAAGAAATTAGAATAATCAAATGTATTTTCATTATTTGCAACCCTCCTCTCAATCGAGTATCCTGCCTTTATTCTGCCGTCTCCAGCGTTGCTGAAAAATCGCCGTTTATGCTGGAAATAACATCCATGCCCGAATCGATATGCCCAAGCAGGATCAGGCTGTCGGAATACCGGAAGTCCCGATAGAACACAGAAAGGTTTCCCCATGGAGCATAAAGGCACAAGTCGCCTACATCCGGATCGCAGCCATCCGGTTCACCCTCTGTGGGTAGTTCTTCCGGAAGATAGCTGATCTTTTCAACTCCATTAAAATCCTCAAAGCTCAATTCAAGCGGAAGCATCTCGTATAATGCGTTGGCGGCAGGTGTGTCATATAGCGTAACGGCAAATTCCTGACCATCAATGGTCAATCTCAGTTTCCTTTCGCTGCTTTCCATCTCTGCTTCATCCTCTTTCTCCTGAAAACCAAGTTCGGCCAGCCAAGCGTGGATAGAAGATTGCGCTTGGTTGATGTCTGCCCGATAAACTCCGAGCGGTTCCAAAACCTCTGCCGAATCCGGCAATGCAGATGTAATGTCCCTTACACTGCCTGCAATCCCGCCCGTTCCATGGGCGCAAAAGGGAACGATTGTTTTCCCCGAAAAATCATATTCCTCAATAAAGGTGAACACCGCCATAGGGGCTGTATACCACCAATTCGGAAATCCGAGGAAAACCACATCATAGTCATCCATGTTCTCCACATGATTGATAAGTTCCGGACGGGCATTTTCAGCCTTTTCATCGGCAGCCCGGTCAAGGCATTCGTCATAATTGTCTGGATAGGGCGCCGTCACAACAATCGGGAACAGATCTCCGCCCACATATTGCTGAATCCACTGTGCCATTTTTGCAGTATTGCCTGGCTTCACGATGCTGGCGGAGGTAGTGGCATCCACCCCACTGTAATTTGCGGAATCGCCCACAGACGCATAATGAGAGAGTGCGGATTGAATTGCCGCTTCCTCATTCTCCACCACCGTGTTATCTGCCCAGGAAAAATAGGCAATCAAAATATGCTCCTGACCTGTTGCTGAGACAATTTGCGTCTGCGCTCGGTTTGCCATTTCCGTCTGCGAGCTTTCTGCTGTACTTTGCTGAGACAGTTCCAGTTCTTCTGAAGGTTCCTTTTTCTCTGCGCTGCAAGCAGTCAGGCTGAGGATCATGCAAGCCGAGAGGATATATGCAATTAGTTGTTTCATTCCGATCACCCCCCCCGGTTATTTTTTCTCGTCCAGCAGCATGACGCCATCCGCGGGATTCTGGTCAATGGCTCCCACAATGCGGTGGGGAAGGTACGGTTCCTCCAGATAGGCGATATCCTCCGCTGTCAGCTTTACTTCCAACGCGCCCACAGCATCATCCAGATACCGGGCCTTGGTTGCACCGACGATAGGAGAAGCAACGCCCTTTGCCCAGTGCCAGGCCAGCGCGATCTGCTGCATCTTCACGCCGTAGCGCTCCGCCAGTTCTTGAACCCGAAGGACGATCTGCATATCCTGCTGCTCTGTGCGGTCATATTTGCCCATGGCTACCCGGTCAGTCTGACTGCGCAGGGTATCCGTGTTCCACTGGGGGCGGGTCAGATGTCCTGCCGCTAACGGGCTGTAGGGCATGAGGGATACGCCCATCTGCTTACAAATGGGAATCAGTTCCCGCTCGTCCTCCCGGTAGAGCAGGTTGTAGTGGTTCTCCATGGCCTGGAACT
>JBJELO010000021.1:1289-4841 GCA_051879195.1 Lachnospiraceae bacterium | reverse complement strand
GAAATGTTCAACTCCGGTTTCCGTCCGGCAATCAACGCCGGTCTGTCCGTATCACGAGTTGGTGGTTCCGCACAGATCAAGGCGATGAAGAAGATTGCAGGTCCTATCCGTATCGACCTTGCTCAGTACCGCGAGCTTGCTTCCTTTGCACAGTTCGGTTCCGATCTGGATGCCGACACCAAGGAGAAGCTGGATCAGGGTGCGCGAGTTAAGGAAATCCTGAAGCAGCCTCAGTATTCACCTCTGGAGGTAGAGTATCAGGTTATCATCATCTACGCTGCAACGCAGAAATATCTGCTGGATGTACCGGTAGAAGATGTTTTAAGATTCGAAAAGGAACTGTTTGAGTTTGTGGATACCAAATATCCTGAACTGCCGGAGAAAATCCGTACAGAAAAGGCACTTACTCCTGAAATCGAGGAACTTTTGGTTAAAGTCATTAAAGAATTTAAGACTGAATTCAAGTAATAACAGGAAGCAGGTGATCTTATGGCCACAATGAGAGAAATCAAACGGAGAAAAACGAGTATACAGAGTACTCAGCAGATTACCAAGGCCATGAAAGTAGTTTCCTCCGCGAAGCTGCAGAAAGCCAAAGCCAAAGCTGAAGGTACGAAATCATATTTCGATTATATGTATGCTACCGTTTCCTCCATGCTGGCTAAATCGGGCTCGATTGATCATCCGTACCTCAAAGCAGGACAGTCGGAGAAAAAAGCCATCATAGCCATTACCTCCAACAGAGGTCTGGCAGGCGGCTACAACTCCAATATTGTAAAGCTGATTACCGGAAGCGATTTTAAGAAAGAGGATGTCAGTGTATATACTATTGGCCGCAAGGGCCGCGAAGTGCTGACGACCAAAGGCTACGAAATCGCAGGTGACTATTCAGATGCCATCGAAGCACCTCTCTATCAGGATGCTGTCGATGTGGGCAAGGTGGTTCTTGAACGTTTTGCAGCCGGTGAGATTGGAGAAATCTATCTGGCATACACCGTATTCAAGAACACGGTTGTTCATATTCCAAAGATGATCAAGCTTCTGCCGGTGGAGATGACACCTGCAGGAGAAGGTTCTGAAGCTTCAGCAGACGACAAGGCGCTGATGAACTATGAACCCTCTGCGGAAGAAGCTCTGGATTCCATCATTCCGAAGTATATCTACAGCCTCATTTACGGAGCCATGACCGAAGCGGTTGCTTCCGAGAACGGTGCACGTATGCAGGCGATGGATAACGCAACCAGCAATGCAGAGGCTATGATCGATTCCCTGTCCCTGTTATACAACAGAGCAAGACAGAGCTCGATTACCCAGGAATTAACAGAAATTATCGCAGGTGCGGATGCCGTAGGCTGATAAGCCCGGCGCTTTTGCACTGAAATATCGCATAAAAGGAGTTTAGATTATGGCAGAGAAAAATATCGGTAAGATAACTCAGGTTATCGGCGCCGTATTGGATATCAAGTTCAATACCGGCAGTCTGCCGGAAATCAACGATGCCATCAAAGTTCCGCTGAAAAATGGAAAGGATCTTACAGTTGAAGTTGCTCAGCATCTGGGTGATGACACAGTAAGATGCGTATCCATGGGACCTACAGATGGTCTGGTTCGTGGTATGGACGCAATCGCAACAGGCGCTCCCATCACGATTCCCGTTGGTGAAAATACACTGGGACGTATCTTCAACGTTCTTGGTGAACCAATTGATGAAAAGCCGGCTCCTGAAGCAACAGAATATTTACCGATCCACAGACCTGCTCCCACCTTCGAAGAGCAGGCAACCTCCACAGAGATGCTGGAGACCGGTATCAAAGTCGTAGACCTGTTATGCCCTTATCAGAAGGGTGGTAAGATCGGTCTGTTCGGCGGTGCCGGTGTAGGTAAAACTGTATTAATTCAGGAACTGATCCACAATATTGCAACAGAGCACGGCGGCTACTCCGTATTTACCGGTGTAGGCGAGCGTACCCGTGAAGGTAACGACCTGTACTACGAAATGTCCGATTCAGGCGTTATCGAAAAGACAACCATGATTTTCGGTCAGATGAACGAGCCTCCGGGAGCCCGTATGAGAGTTGGTCTGACAGGTCTGACCATGGCAGAGTATTTCCGTGACAAGGGTGGTAAGGACGTACTGTTATTCATCGATAACATCTTCCGTTTCACTCAGGCAGGTTCCGAGGTATCCGCGCTGCTTGGACGTATGCCTTCAGCCGTAGGTTACCAGCCTACGCTGCAGACGGAAATGGGCGCTCTTCAGGAACGTATTACTTCCACAAAGAACGGTTCCATCACATCCGTTCAGGCTGTATACGTACCTGCCGATGACCTTACCGACCCTGCTCCCGCAACCACATTCGCCCATCTGGATGCAACAACCGTATTATCACGTTCTATCGTGGAACTTGGTATTTATCCGGCTGTAGATCCGCTGGGATCCACCTCCAGAATTCTGGATCCCCGTATTGTAGGTGAGGAACATTTCCGTGTTGCCCGTGGTGTACAGGAGATTCTGCAGAAGTACAACGAGCTGCAGGATATCATCGCCATCCTTGGTATGGACGAACTTTCCGAAGAAGAAAAAGTTATCGTAGCAAGAGCAAGAAAGATTCAGAGATTCCTTTCTCAGCCTTTCTCCGTTGCAGAACAGTTTACCGGTCTGCCCGGACGTTACGTGCCGATTTCCGAAACCATTCAGGGCTTCAGTGAAATTCTGGCAGGTAAATATGATGACATTCCTGAAAGCTGTTTCCTGAATGCAGGTAACATAGATGACGTTATTGCCCGCGTTAAAAAATAAGGGGGTATAACAGATGGCAGATATGTTTAAAGTAAAAGTCATCACACCCGACCGTGTATTTTATGAGGGCGATGTAAGCATGGTGGAGCTGAAAACAACAGAAGGCGATATTGGTGTTTATAAAAACCATATTCCGCTGACCTGTATCGTAGCACCCGGTGTATTAAACCTTCATGAGGCCGATGGTGTGAAAAAGGCTGCACTGCATACGGGATTCGTTGAAATCCTTCAGGATCAGGTGACCATCCTGGCTGAAGTAGCAGAATGGCCGGAAGAGATCGACAGAAACCGTGCAGAAGAAGCACGAATCCGGGCAGAAAGAAGACTTTCCGGCTCGGAAGGCTCTATTGATGTGGCAAGAGCAGAACTTGCACTCAATAAAGCACTCTTAAGACTGAAACTCAGCGAAAGATAACATGTAACAGACCTGAGCTGCCTGGCGGCGAAAAGGTCAGCATGCGCTGAGGGATGAATAAAGGCGGCGCCGTTTTTTCTGAAAAAGGGAAAAGCAGCGCTGCTTTTGTATTGAAAGATGGATATGGGAGTTATCCCATATGTTTCAGAACATATTAATTATAATAAAAGCCGGCTCTATCAGGGATAACCCCTGACGAAGCCGGCTTTTATTATAATGTGAGGGAAAGCTTTTTGGGAGTTAGCTGTCATCTGCAAGCAGAAAAGATTCAGTAAAACAAAACGGAGACAACTATCCTCAGATAGTTATCTCCGTTGATAACAGCTAAATCTTGATT
>JBJELO010000021.1:0-1189 GCA_051879195.1 Lachnospiraceae bacterium | reverse complement strand
ATCCCCAAACAGAAAATCCAATTTCCTATTGTTTTCGCATATTTACATATGTTAAAATAGGATATCGGGCTCTACAGAGATCGGTGAGATCGGTGTTCTGATGCCGGTGAGTTTTGTATGGGAGGTCGCCATGAAACAGATACGATTAAAGGCAATGGCCAAGGTGAATCTGGGACTGGATGTGGTTGGAAAAAGGGCAGATGGTTATCACGAAGTCCGGATGATCATGCAGACGGTAAATCTTTACGATAAGATTTTTATTTCTGTCAGCGAGAAGCCGGGGATACGTTTACAGACCAATCTGAATTTCCTTCCGGTGAATGAAAATAATCTGATTTATAAAGCAGCGAGATTATTGATGGATGAATTTGAGATAAAAGAAGGCGTAGATATTCAGCTGCAGAAATTTATTCCTGTTGCGGCAGGGATGGCTGGCGGAAGCACGGATGCTGCAACAACTCTGATCGGCATGAATCATTTGTTTGATCTGGGACTTTCACGCAGGCAGCTCATGGAACGCGGAGTGAAACTGGGTGCGGATGTTCCTTATTGTGTTACCGGAGGAACTGCTTTATCGGAAGGAATCGGTGAAATACTGACAAGGCTTCCTGATGTTCCAAAAGGATATGTGTTGGTTGCAAAGCCGGGAATCAGTGTTTCCACAAAATTTGTATATACAAATCTGAAGCTGGACCGGTTGAAAAAGCATCCGGATATTGATGCACAGATCGAGGCAATCAGGAGACAGGATTTTGTGCAGATGGCACAGTTGATGGAAAATGTCCTTGAAACGGTTACGATTCCTGAATATCCTATTGTTCAGGAAATCAAGGACTTTATGATGAGTTGCGGAGCGGTGAATGCTATGATGAGCGGAAGCGGTCCCACTGTTTTTGGTTTATATACCAATCAGATTCAGGCGGAAAAGGCCTGTGAACGTTTACGAGATGCCGGATTGGCAAAAATGGTATTTTTGACAACATTTATCGGGCAGAACCCATATGCATAAAATAGTTACGGAAAAGTTAGGGGATGAGACTATGGTAGAAGATTTGCAGTTGGTCATAGCTGACAACATTCCACTGCGGGATGCGGTATTTGAAACATTGAGAGAAGCAATTTTGAAAGGAGTATTGCCTCCGGGACAGCATCTGATGGAGATGCAGCTGGCATATCAGCTGGGAGTCAG
>JBJELO010000020.1:0-4845 GCA_051879195.1 Lachnospiraceae bacterium | reverse complement strand
GCCGGATTTTAATGAAAATTCTTGAATCTGCAGAAAATTATCTGGAAACGATTCTCATGCTTCAGGAAGCCAATGGATATGTCAGATCAATCGATGTAGCGAACAAATTAAACTTTTCCAAGCCCAGCGTCAGCGTTGCCATGAAAAACCTCAGGGAGAACGGTTACATAACAGTGGAGAATGAAGGCCATCTTGTCCTGACCAATAAAGGACGGGAAATCGCCGAAAAAATGTACGAACGGCATAAGCTGCTGTCACGATGGCTTATTTTCATGGGGGTCAGCGAGGAGACGGCCATGGAAGACGCCTGCCGGATGGAACACGTAATCAGCGTGGAAACTTTCGATGCCATGAAAAAACATTTTGCCCGTTTTCACGGTATTCTTCCGGAATCTGAAATCTGGGAACCGGAATCTGCAGAAGATGAAACCGGTGATATGACTGAATCTGAAAAGTAATACGTGATAACAGCCCGATGAAATCAATAAACAAACGGCCGTGTACCAGTCCATGTGAACTGATACACAGCCGTTTTTGTGTTACAGATTGTCTTTCAGAAAGGATATATGATCCCGGCAGATTCTACGTTTTCCGGAAAACCTGCTGTTATTTACGATACAGGATACGCATGGAGTTCAGCAGACACAGCATCGAGACGCCGGTATCCGCAAATACAGCCAGCCACATGCTGGCATACCCCAACAGACCCAGCAGCATGACGATGGCTTTTACTCCCAGTGCAAAATAGACATTCTGCCAGGAAATCCGGCTGGTCGCGCGGGCAATGTCGATTGCCTGAGGGATTGCATCCACACTGGATGTCATAAATACTACATCTGCCGCTTCAATCGCTGCATCCGCGCCGCTTCCCATAGCTGCACCCACATCGGCTCCGGCCAGAACGGGAGCGTCATTGATACCATCCCCGACAAACATCACATTGCCGTATTTCGACCGGATTTTCTGCAAATGCTCCAGTTTTTCCTGAGGAAGCAGTCTGGCATGAACTTCGTCGATACCGGTTTGTGCCGCAACCGCTTCTGCACTGTCCTGCGCATCACCGGTCAACATGGCCGTAACGATACCCAATGCTTTGGTTTTTGCAATGGCACCCTTTGCTTCCTTTTTTATGGTATCGGAAATGAGGATGCTGCCCGCATATTTTCCGTCAGCAGCTACCAGAACTTCCGTTCCCGCTTTTTCACGGCTGGTTGCCGGAATATCTACCTGAAATTCGTCCATCAGTTTCCGGTTGCCGCAGAGTACTTCGCCTGATTTCAGCACCGCCCGGATTCCTTTTCCGGCAAACTCCTGCATCTTTCCAGGTCTCTCAATCAGAAGAGATTCTTTTTCGGCTGCCGCAACGATACTGGTACCGATGGGATGCGTGGAGGAAAGTTCACAGGAAGCTGCCATGGACAGAAGCTGATCTGCTTCCAGACCGCTTTCAGAACAAGGCACAACCTTCTGCACTGCAAAATTCCCCTCTGTGATGGTACCGGTCTTATCCATAATCACTGCTTTTACTTTCGTCAGGCTTTCGATGGTCACGCCTCCCTTAAACAGGATACCCTTTTTTGAACCCGCACCGATACCGGAGAAAAATGCCAGCGGTACAGAAAGAACAAGAGCACAGGGACAGCTGATAACCAGAAAAGTCAGAGCTGTTGTCACCCAGTAAACAGGTTCTTTTCCCATAATCGGAGATTCCAGCAGCAGATTGATCAGGTTGGGTAAAATAGCAACCGCCAGAGCCATAAATACGACAAATGGTGTATATACACGTGAAAAACGTGTAATGAATTTATCAATCTGCGGTTTGCTGGCCGCTGCATTTTCAACAGAATCGAGGATCCGTGAAACCATGGATTCCTCCAGAACCTTTTCCACGCGGATTTTCAGCACACCGGAAGTATTGACACAGCCTGAAACCACACTGTCTCCCGCACCGGCCTTTACCGGAACCGGCTCACCGGTCACCGGAGAAGTATCAATACGGCTTTCTCCCTCGATTACCACACCGTCCAGAGGAATCCGGTCACCAGGACGAACAAGCAGGATATCACCGACTTCTGCTTCTTCCGCCTCCATCACCCGAATCGTATCACCTTCCATCAGATTGACCACCTCAGGCCGCATATCCACCGCATCCATGATCTGACTGCGGCTCTGATTTGTCGCACGCTGTTCAAAATATTCCCCGATCCGGTAAAACAGCATAACTCCCACCGCTTCATCAAACTGGTTGGTTGCAAATGCCCCCAGAGTTGCGATACTCATCAGAAAATTCTCATCAAATACCTGTCCCTTTCTGATATTGCGCAGAGCTGTCAAAAGCACCTTGCCTCCCAGTATCAGATAAGACACAGCCAGCAGTATATTCAACACAATCTCAGGTGCTCCCGGAACCAGCCTGTGGACGATCTCAACTCCCAGAAACAGAGCCGCACCGGCAAAAATCTGGATCAGGGAAGCCTTCATGGGATCCATCTTATCTTTTTGCTTATCTTTTTGCTTATCTTTTTGCTCATCTTTCACTGCATCTTTTTCGATAGATTCCTCCTTATTGATTATATCACCGGCTTTGTGAGACCGACCGGAACCGGAATTGCTCTTTTTCACAACTGTAACACCGTCCTCAATGGAATCTACAGTTCTCTGAATAAATTCTGTCAGTTCTCCCGCGTTCACAGCATGAATTTTCAGCTGCTTTGTAGCAAATGTCAGGACCGCGTCATCAATTTCCGGCAGAGTATTCAGTTTCTTCTCAATCTTTGATGCACAGTTTGCACAATCCAGCCCCTCCAGAATATAAACAGCCGAGCCTTTGGAGGAAGAGGATCTCGCTGCTCTTTCCACAACCGTGACTCCATCTTCCACGGCATCTATTGCAGCTTGAAGCAGTTCCTGAAGCCCCTGATCACTTTTCACAGAAACACGGAGCTGTTTATTGGCATACGTAACCGATGCATCCTCCACTTCCTGCAGACTTCCGATCCTGGCCTCGATCTTTGCCGCACAATTGGGACAATCCAAGCCTTCCAGAATATAAACTTTACGGATCAGAGTTTCCTGTTCACCATGGGGGTGAGCATAGTGTTCTTCATGGACATGATCCCCATGGTCATGTCCACAGCAGCAGTCTTCTTCATGATCATGTTCGTGCTTGTGATCGTGATCATGATGTTCTTCGTGGTCATGTCCGCAGCAGCAGTCTTCTTCATGATCATGTTCGTGCTTGTGATCGTGATCATGATGTTCTTCGTGGTCATGTCCGCAGCAGCAGTCTTCTTCATGATCATGTTCGTGCTTGTGATCGTGATCATGATGTTCTTCGTGGTCATGTCCGCAGCAGCAGTCTTCTTCATGATCATGTTCATGCTTGTGATCGTGATCATGATGTTCTTCGTGGTCATGTCCGCAGCAGTTATCTTCATGGCTGTGGTTATGTTCTGTCTTTTCAGAAACTGCATTGCGATTGCGGCGTTCTTTCTTTACAATCTGCACATCCGGCTCCAGTTTATGAATCACTTCTTCCACTTTGTCCATCAAAGCATCGGGATCTTCTGCAGTCAGCCGCATCTGACCGGTAGCAAAGGTAATACTGACAGCCTCAACACCTTCCAATGCCCCAATCTTCTGCTCCATCTTAGCCGCACAATTTGCGCAGTCCAGTCCTTCCAGAATGTACACATTCTTTTTCATACATTCACTCCTTGTATAATAAATTAGTACCATATCCAATCTGTTCCCTGATTGCCAGACAGCAGTATCAGGAAACGGAGAAACATATCGTCATTAATGTTTACGGACACATCTTAACATTATACAAGACTAACTTCAATACTTTTCAGACATGAGAAAAATAAAATACTATAACAAAATGGAATCATTGGGGAACCCCGGTGCCAGATTTTCGCCGGTTTTTGCGATACTGAGTTCCTAAAGAGAGTTATTCTTTATTGCTGATTAGCTTTTCTCACTGTCCGGCTTTCACCAAAACGTGTGTCATCGCACCCACCAGCTTCCATCCTTCAAAATCGGACTCCCGCTTACGAGTGATTGGCATTGGGGACAACATTTGTGTTTATTTTACAACCTTTTCGTAGCTGTTCCAGTTAAAGATTTCATATATATCCGTTCTCTGGATTAGCTTTCTCCACCAGCTTTTGGGCTTTTTGATTCTGGTGACCGCTTTCTGAAAGCTGTCCATATCATTCCACTCTGGATCCTCTCTATCACAATACAAACTGTCAGCAAACCACTTTCCAGTTTTTGCATCTGTGGCGAAAATCACATACGCCTTTCCATCCAGTATATTTTTAATTTCGTCCAACAGATTTTCAGCCAAACCTTCTTCATTCCATCCCCATAACTCATACCAATAGCCGCCAAACTCCAGATCATAAAAATCAGCATCCGAGGAGCTGTCCTCGAAGATCAGTTTAATCACCTTGCTATGGTTGGGATTGGGGATTGTCAACAAGTGAAACGCACCAGTATCATCAGAGGAGGAAAAGCCTTTCCTTTGGTAAAATACTGCCCTGTTCGGTTCTGTTGTGAAATGATATGTTATGCCATTTTGATCTAAGAGTAACTGCACTTCACTTAATGTCACAGTACGCACCGCCTTTTTCGTTTATCATTTCATAAAATATCCTTTTGTCGGATCATTCAACAGCACATGGGGCACGGCGCCTACCAATTTGCCGTCCTGTATGATGGGCGAGCCAGACACGAGTGATTGTCATTAGGGACAACATATTTATTGCATACAATTCATAACTACGCTGATCATCATTTCTTTTTCTTCCGGCCTTGATTCAGCAATCATGATCGTAAGGG
>JBJELO010000019.1:0-4858 GCA_051879195.1 Lachnospiraceae bacterium | reverse complement strand
CGTATCGGCGACCACGCTGTCAACATTATGGAAGTGGCTGTTTATGACCATGAAAATGGTGTCAGCTTCTCTGCACGTGCTCTTGGAGAACTGAAGCTGATCTGTGAAGCTGTTACGGATATTCTGAAAACCACTGTACAGGCTACGGAGACCGGTGATCTCAATCTGGCAATTCAGGTAGAACCTCTGGAAGAAGTGATCGATGAACTCCAGGCCGGTCTGAAGGATAAACATATTGAACGTCTGATGAACAATGAGTGCAATATCCAGAGCGGTATCTCTTTCGTGGAACTTCTGAACAATCTGGAGCGAATCTCCGACCACTGTTCCAACATCGCACTGAACAAGATTCAGACTGCTCAGAAAGGCGGTCTCGATACCCACGAATATCAGCATCAGATGCATCATCACGGCGGAGAAACCTATCAGCACGCCTATGATCTGTATGCGGCACGCTACAACATGGATTCCATCGTATACCCGGAAGAACCTCCGATCCCCGAACCTGCTGAGGCAGAACCGGTAATCGAAGAGCAGCCCCAGGTATCCAATAAACCGAAAGATAAACGCAAAAAAGACAAAGATAAGAAAAAGAAAAAATCAAAAGACTGATAATTGTCACTTTTCTTTTCCTTTTAAGGCATGGATCAGAAGACGGAAGGCTCTGTTAACCAGAGCTTTCTGCTCTGCATCCATGTCTTTTAATTTATGCACCATATCATACAGTTTTTTCGGAGTCAGGGCGGCAAAATCTCCTATATTGCGGATACCTGCAAGTGAAAGGGAACTGAAAATGAGTTCTGTAATTTTCTGCCGTTCTTCTGCCGTGAGACCGTCAATCCATTTTTTCAGCCCGTCATTAGTCTTTCTGCTCTGAGCACTGACCTCCTGAACCCTGACAAATTCCGTCCCCAGAACCTCCCAGGAAAGGCAGTCATGCTGCATCAGGCCTGACCGGCTGCTTTTCACGGTATATGTGGTCTCTTCATGTACCAGCATCAATCCAAAAAAAGACTGCTCCGGAACGTAGGATACCAGCCGGGGAAGGAGTTCCTGATAGGCATCCCCGGCTGCAACGGCTGCACTGACGCCCGGACCGTCATTGTTATATACCTGAATAATCTGATCCCGGAATCGTTCATAACAGTGTACAGCCGCGTAAATGGCCAGATGACCGCCTTTGGAATGACCTCCGATATAAAATTCCGGTTTTTGCTCTGCAGGGCTTTCCCGGTGCTGCAGCGCTTCCTGAAGATATTCCACAGCACGTTTTTCCGAGGGAACTTCGGGAACACAAACCATATTAAAATCCTCCTGCCATCCCACGATCGTCTCATCAGTTCCCCGAAATGCCAGATAATACCGGTTCTCTCCCAGATGGATCTTAATCGCGGAAAACTGTTTCTGTGAACCCTCGTCAATTTCATTCCTGTAATCAGAGAGGTACAGTTCTCCAAAACGCCTGGAATCAGCCAGATCGCGAAATACAAAAGGAGCCGGCCTGGTCATAGTGGGATTTTCAAGAACTTCCTGCTCCGTATGCAGCTCCCAGAACCGCCGGCAAGCCTCACGAATCGTAATTTTTCCTTCCTGCTGTCCTGCATCGTCCCCGGCATGTTCCGGCACAACTCCCGAAAAATTTATATACGAAATATATGAAAAAATCAGATTATCCACTTCATTGAAAGGAGACTGTTCAAAAGTCAGATCTCCGCGCCATCTTATATAGTCTCTTAAATCAGCCATGATTTCAACTTACCTCACTGAGAATTCTTTTATACCGTTTCTCCCATAGTAACGAAAATTTCTCAAAAAAGCAAGTATCCCTCTACCAGGTAACATGCAGCGAGAAGATAAAATGAATCAGTCCGCACAGCACACATCCGCACGCCGCCGGTACCAGAAATGCCGCGGCTGTCCATTTTACGCTTCCCGTTTCTTTATGAATCGTCATGCAGGTAGTTGCACAGGGCCAGTGGAACAGGGTAAATACCAGTACACACAGCGCCGTTTCCATCGTCCAGCCATTGGCAAGGAGCAGGACCTTCAGCTGACCCAGTGCCGGTATTTCCACCAGACTGCCCTGCGCCAGATAGCACATAAGAATAGCCGGCAGTACGATTTCATTGGCCGGAAACCCCAGCATAAATGCAAACAGAATCGCCCCGTCAAGCCCAATGAAGGCTGCAGGTGTATCCAGAACCCCGGTTATGACAGAAAGCAGCGTCCGGGCATCTGCAGTCGGGCTGCCTCCTGTCATCCGCACGTTGGCAAGAAGCCAGATAACAGCACCGGCGGGTGCTGCCGCCATTACCGCCCGCCCCAGAACGAACAATGTCCTGTCGATCAGAGAACGGATCAGAATCTGTCCGAACTGCGGCTTCCGGTAGGGAGGAAGTTCCAGGATAAAACACGACTGTTTTCCCCTATTCAGCAAAGCAGAAAGCAGTGCTGTCACAAGAAATGTCATGAAAATCGACAAGAGAACCGCCATACACATAACCAGACCACCGGTGAAAGCACTGCCGCCTGCAAAAAACATGGTAATCAGGGCGATCAGAGCAGGAAATCGGCCGTTGCACGGAATCAGCGAATTGGTCAGCAGAGCAATCAGCCTCTCTTTTTCGCTATCAATGATCCTGCAGCCGGTTACGCCCACCGCATTGCAGCCCAGTCCCATACACATGGTCAGCGCCTGCTTCCCGCAGGCATGACATTTTTTGAAGCATCCATCCAGATGAAAGGCCACCCTGGGCAGATACCCCAGATCTTCCAGAATTGTAAACAGAGGGAAAAAAATCGCCATAGGCGGAAGCATCACCGATACGACCCAGCTGCTTACCTTCCAGATTCCATCCAGCCACAGTTTTTCCGGCAGCACGGGACAATGAACAGCCGTCAGCAGCTGCTCCATTTTCACACCCATCCAGCTGAAAAGTGATGACAGAAGTTCAGACGGATAATTAGCCCCGGTGATCGTCAGCCAAAACAGAATAAACAGCAGAAGCAGCATGCAGAAACTCCCTGTCACCGGAGAAGTCAGAAAACGATCGATCCGATAATCTCTGTGCCAGTATCCTTCATCTTTTATCCGCACCGTTTGTTTCACTATATCGGCAGCACGGCAGGCAATTTCTTTTTCCTTCCGTCTTTCCTCCGCTGCATCACCCTTCCGATCTGCAGAAAAAACAGATTCCGCTTCTGCGCCCGCGCTGCAGGCTTCCATCGAACTTCCGGCGATATGATCCCCGCAAGTGCCGTTGTCACAGATATTTTTTCCGGCAGTACATTCCGCCACTGCTTCTTTCAGGTCTTCTATCCCCTTACCCCGGGCGGCACAGGTACAGACGAGAGGGCATCCCGTCAGCTGCTTAAGCCGTTCAAAATCAATCTCAATTCCTTTTCTTTCCGCTTCATCACACAGATTGATACACAGAACCACAGGAATCGAGCCGCAGCCGATCAGAGCTTTCACTTCCAGCGCAAATCGGAGACTCCTTTCCAGACAGGACGCATCACACACCACAACAACCACATCTGCCTGCCGCGTGTTCAGCGCTTCTGTGGTAACACTCTCCTCCTCCGATCTGGCCTGAAGAGAATAAGTACCCGGCAGATCAATCACCCTGTAATTTTTCACACTGCCGCCGACACCACACGAATATGAATAGGAGCCTTCTGCCAGCTCCACTGTCTTACCCGGCCAGTTTCCCGTATGCTGATGAAGTCCTGTCAAACGGTTAAATACTGTACTTTTTCCCACATTTGGATTCCCGGTAAGCATTACACAGACAATCTGATTTTCCTCTGCACACACCACCTGAATCAAAGCTGCATCCTCCACACGCAGCGCAATCACACTGCCATTGATCCGAAATGCCAGTGAACCCCTTCCCGGATTTTGATACAGACAGATTCCCCTGTTACCCGGCTGAAAGCCAAGCTGCTCCAGACGGCATATGAGTTTTTCATCCTCCGCTTTTGCATCGAAAGTATCTATGGTAAATTCCTGTCCGGGTGCCAGCCGGGACAACGGACGGCATGCAGATGCAGCACCATATGAATCGGGCATAGTATCACCGCCAGAGTCTCTCATAATCAGTGTATGTTGTGTTATCATTTGGGTTCCTGCGGATTTGAAATTGTGAGGCGGAATGACCGGCAGGGCCTGTCCGGGGACACGCTCTGCCGGTCATTCCGCCGCTACAGGTTGTTTCTGTATCCGCTATGGAACGGCAATGATACATGGGAAGTGGGCATATTAACAGGCGCTGTGTCCGGTTATGGGATACAGCGCCTTGCTTTGTTTGTGTATATATTTTGTTGTTTCAGCCGGCTTTTTGTTGTCGTTCACTGCCTGGCTGATTTTATTCTTTCTACAGCAGTACGCCCATGAAGCATCCGTAGAATACCAGTGCTACGATGGTCATGAGTTTGATCAGGATGTTGATGGACGGGCCTGATGTGTCTTTGAAGGGGTCACCTACGGTGTCGCCTACTACGGCTGCTTTGTGTGCTTCGCTGCCCTTGCCGCCGTGATTGCCGTTTTCGATGTACTTCTTCGCGTTATCCCATGCACCGCCGGCATTGGACATGAAGATTGCCATCAGTACACCGGTAACCAGTGAGCCTGCCAGCATGCCGCCAACGGCTTCCTTGCCAAGCAGAACACCGACCAGAATGGGAGCTGCAACTGCCATGATACCGGGAATGATCATCTCTCTTAATGCCGCTTTTGTGGAAATATCTACACATGATGCATAGTCGGGCTTGCCTTTGCCTTCCATGATACCGGGAATTTCGCGGAACTGACGTCTTACCTCTTCAATCATGCTGTAAGCTGCCTTGGATACGGATT
>JBJELO010000018.1:0-4876 GCA_051879195.1 Lachnospiraceae bacterium | reverse complement strand
AAAAAAACAGACATTTTCACCGAAAAAAACACTTTTGTGAGATTTGCCGGATTTGTCCGCAGAATCAACTTTGTTTTTTTACATGAACAATTTGATTTCCATTAACAGGGCAAACTCTGACAAAAAAATCACAGTTTTTATGTTTCAGAAACACATTTTTCAAGTCAAAAAGCACACAGTGCCTTTATTCTGCCGTGGCAATCGCCAGTGCCTGCTCAATGTCGGCAATGATATCATCAATATCCTCAATACCCACAGAGAAACGGATCAGATCCGGGCTGACACCTGCTTCCACCAGCTGTTCGTCGTTCAGCTGTCTGTGGGTATGGCTGGCCGGATGCAGGACACAGGTTTTGGCATCGGCTACATGTGTCACGATGGAACCCAGTTTCAGGCTGTCCATAAATTTAATACAGGTCTCGCGTCCACCCTTCAGGCCGAACACAACAACACCGCAGGTACCATTCGGCATATATTTCTGTGCGTTTTCGTAATATTTATCCCCTTCCAGGCCGGGATAGCTGATCCATGCAACATGCTCATTGTTTTTCAGATACTGAGCAACTTTCAGAGCATTGGAGCAGTGCGCTGCCATGCGAAGCGGCAGAGATTCCAGGCCCATATTCAGCAGAAATGCATTCATGGGAGCCGGTGTGGAACCCAGATCCCGCATCAGCTGTGCGGTTGCTTTGGTGATGTATCCTGCCTTACCGAATTTTTCCGCATAAATGATGCCGTGATAGGATTCATCCGGTGTGGTCATGCCGGGGAATTTGTCCGCATGAGCCATCCAGTCGAAATTGCCGCTGTCAACAATTGCACCGCCCACCTGCGCTGCGTGACCATCCATGTATTTGGTAGTGGAATGGGTCACGATATCAGCGCCGAACTGAAACGGCTTGCAGTTGATGGGGGTTGCGAATGTATTGTCCACGATCAGCGGAACGCCGTGGTTATGTGCCAGCTTTGCAAACTTTTCAATATCGAGAACCACAAGGGATGGATTGGAAATGGTTTCGCCGAAGACCAGTTTCGTATTGGGTCTCATGGCTTTGCACAGTTCTTCATAAGAAGCATCGGGATCCACCAGAGTAACATCAATGCCCATTTTTTTCATGGTTACGGTCAGCAGATTGGAAGTTCCGCCGTATATGGTTGCTGCGGATACGATGTGATCGCCTGCGCTGCAGATATTGAACATGGCAAAGAAATTCGCTGCCTGTCCCGAAGATGTCAGCATGGCTGCCACGCCTCCTTCCAGCGCACAGATTTTGGCAGCTACCGCATCTGCGGTAGGATTGGCCAAACGGGAATAGAAATATCCGTCCTCTTCCAGATCAAATAACCGCCCCATCTGATCACTGTCATCGTATTTGAACGTGGTACTCTGAATAATGGGGAGCATGCGGGGTTCTCCCTTCTTCGGCTCATAGCCGGCATGCAGACAATTGGTTGCGTCTTTAAAGTTGTTCATCTTTCTGTCGGTGCATTGCTGCACCTGCTCCTTTCCTGTACACTTTGTATTTATGATTCCACCGGCGTACCGATATAGTAGAAGCCCTTTGCTTCATCCAGCCTGACATTCACAAAGCTTCCAATCAGGTCTTCGGTACCGGGAAAATGTACGACCATATTGTTGCTCAGACGTCCGGAAACCATCCCCTCATGATTGCTGGTGGTTTCCACCAGAACCTCCTGCACCTGCCCGGTGAGATGTACACACTCCTCAGCTGCGATTTCCTGCACCAGGCTGAGCAGTCTGCCGAAACGCTCTTTGGAAACCTCTTCCGGAATCTGATCTTCCATGGCTGCTGCAGGCGTTCCCGTCCGTTTGGAATAAATAAAAGTAAAAGCACTGCTGTAGCGTACTTTGCGGACCAAATCCAGGGTCTCCTCAAAATCTTCTTCCGTCTCTCCGGGAAAACCGACAATGATATCCGTAGTCAGTGCAATATCGGGAATCTCCCTTTTGATCTTCTCCGCCAGCGCCAGATATTTTTCCTTGTCGTAGCGGCGGTTCATAATTTTCAGGATCCGGCTGCTGCCCGACTGAAGAGGCAGATGCAGGTGGCGGCAGACCTTTTTGCTCTCCTTCATAACCTGAATCAGTTCATCCGACAGATCCTTGGGATGGGATGTCATGAAACGGATCCGTTTGATCCCGTCGATCTTCTCCACTTCTCGCAAAAGCTTGGCAAAGCTGATGGGATTCTCCAGATTTTTACCGTAGGAGTTTACGTTCTGACCCAGAAGCATCACCTCAACGATACCCTCGTCAGCCAGTTTTCTGCACTCAGACAGGATTTCCTCCGGTGTTCTGGAACGTTCCCTGCCCCTTACATAGGGAACAATGCAGTAGCTGCAGAAATTGTTGCAGCCGTACATGATGTTCACGCCCGATTTAAAGGAATATTTGCGGTCCACCGGCAGTGTTTCCACACTGGAGTCCGTATCCTTCCATACATCGATGATCATGCTTTTGCTGGTCAGGTGCGCATACAGAAGCTCCGCCAGTCTGTAGACATTGTGTGTTCCGAAAATGATATCCACAAAACGATAGCTTTTTTTGATCTTTTCAATGACCTCCGGCTCCTGCATCATGCAGCCGCACAGCGCCACGATCATCTCCGGATTCTGTTTTTTAAATGTTTTCTGATATCCCAGACGGCCGTAAACCTTCTGGTTTGCATTATCGCGGACCGTACATGTATTATACAGTACAAAATCCGCTGTTTCTTCCTCAGTGATCTCATATCCGATCTGCTTCAGAATGCCGCGAAGCTTTTCCGCGTCTCTTGCATTCATCTGACAGCCGAAATTGATTACGGCAGCCGTCAACGGTCTGCCCGCCGCTTTTGCTTTTTCTTCCACCAGCTCACGACATTTATCCATAAACAGAAGCTGTCTTTCGGGCTCCTCAAGAGGAGCCCCGGGAATCAGATCTCCCACAGCCTGCATCTCTCTGATCTTCTTCAAATAAAACTCTCCCTGTTACATATTCTAACTTCAATTAACGGGTCTGTCCGTTCCCGTATATAATGTATTTCGTTGTGGTCAGCTCAGCCAGTCCCATGGGGCCTCTTGCATGAAGCTTCTGAGTGCTGATGCCGATCTCCGCGCCGAAGCCAAATTCGCCGCCGTCAGTAAAACGGGTGGATGCATTGACATAAACAGCTGCCGCATCCACTTCATCCAGGAATTTCTGTGCACTGGCATAATCCCGGGTGATAATGGCTTCGGAGTGTCCGGTGTTGTACCGGTTGATGTGTTCGATTGCTTCATCAATACAGGAAACCGTCCGGATCGACACGATATAATCCAGATATTCGGTTCCCCAGTCTTCTTCTGTTGCCGGAAGGATTCCGTCTGCCCGCCTGCAGACCGGTTCATCTCCGCGCATCTCCACATGATGAGCTTTCAGCGCCTCCGCCAGTCTGGCGGTAAATGCATCCAGCACCGCTTCGTGGAGTACAATGGATTCGCAGGCATTGCATACACCCACGCGCTGCGTCTTGGCGTTGATGATAATGTCCAGCGCCATGTCAAGATCCGCACTTTCATCCACATAGATGTGACAGTTGCCGGTTCCGGTTTCGATAACCGGCACCGTACTGTTCTGAACCACAGAGCGGATGAGACCGGCTCCGCCCCGAGGTATCAGGACATCGATATATCCGTTCATTTTCATCATGGCAGTGGCTGTCTCACGGCTGGTATCGCCGATCAGCTGTACGGCATCCTCAGGAAGTCCTGCCGCTTTCAATGCATTACGGATTACCGATGCAATTGCCAGATTGGAATGAATGGCATCACTTCCGCCTTTCAGGATCACTGCATTGCCTGTCTTGAAGCAGAGACCGAAAGCATCCGCCGTTACATTGGGACGTGATTCGTAAATAATACCGATCACACCGATGGGGACCCGTTTTTTACCGATCATCAGGCCATTGGAACGCTTCTTCATGGAAAGAACTTCGCCCACCGGATCTTCAAGCGCTATGATCTGACGCAGACCATCCGCCATACCGGCAATCCGGTCATGGGTCAGGAGCAGACGGTCAAGAAGCCCCTGAGACATGTTTTTAGCACGTCCGGCTTCCATATCCTTTGCATTTTCCTGAATCAGCAGTTCTTCGCCGGCAAGCAGTGCATCGGCTGCTGCCGCCAGCCCTCTGTTTTTCTCCTCAACTCCCAGTCTGTTCAGAACACGGGCCGCTCTGCGGGCAGCCTGCCCCATTTCAATTAAATCAACCACATTCATTCCTCACTGTCTTTTTTTAATAATAACTCTTTAACTCTTTGTAAATCCTGATGTAACTGTTCTAATAAATTGCTTTTTCCGATACGATAGCATCGGGAAGGATATCATGTGCTTCGAAAGGTACTGTGTCCAGAATCTGGAATTCGAATGCCAGTGCTGCTTTGTAATGCGTATTGGGCTTTTCCAGATATCTGTCGTAGAAACCTCCGCCGTATCCGACTCTGTGATGCGCTCTGTCAAATGCCACGCCGGGCATTACGAAAAATGCATCGGTTTCATGTGCTTCGGGAAGTGTAGTCTTCGGTTCACGGATACCCATGTAGCCGGATTCCACATCCTCAAACTTCGTTATGTAGTACCAGATCAGATCCTTGCCGACTACCTTGGGCACTGCCACACGCTTGCCGGCAGACCATGCACGTGCAATGATCTCGTCCGTCATAACCTCATGATTGTAGTCGATGTAAGCGTATACGCATTCCGCTTTCTGGAACGCAGGAATCGATACGATAAAATCGGCTACCTTACTGCTCATGGCTGCAACTTCCGCATCAGTCGCTGCATCCCTGAACTGTTTGATCATTTTCCTGACTTCTTTTTTTTCCTGCATAATAA
>JBJELO010000017.1:0-4886 GCA_051879195.1 Lachnospiraceae bacterium | reverse complement strand
AGAAATGCAGGGATACGGAATTCAGATATGGTCCGATTAAAGGAAAGTATGTAATCTACAGAGGGGAGACAGCTGAGCTGAAAGATGTGTCAGAAGAGACCGCCGAAAATGTGACATATCTGAATGTAGAAGAGTATCTGAAACAACTGCAGACCGGGTTTTACAACAGATTCAGGCATGTGGAAAACATGTGCTGAAACAGGTTTATAGTATGTTTTCAAAAAACAGCGTTCTCCGGCGATGAACCGGAGAACGCTGTTTTTTGAGAAAATCGGAAAAAGAAGAGAGAAGTTTCAGATTCCTTCGGAACCGGGCAGCGCCGGAATATCCGCTTGCTGCTAATTGATAGCAAATATCGCATTATCTTCTTTCATTTCATCAGTTCCGAACAGGTAATCAAAGTCGAGGGTAAATTGTGCGGTCACAGAAGCGTAATCCAGTTCATCGACGATGGTATCCTGTTTAAAAGCTTTTTCATGTTCTGTCTGGTACTGTTTAAAGTCTTTTTCTGTGAAGAGGCCATAGGTTCCGGTGAACCGTCCTTCAAATTGTGCTGCATTGCCGGTAAAACATACAACAGAATCCACCGTTCCGCCTCCGGCACCCAGCCCGGAGGCTCCTGGTCTGGACGCGAACCGGAATTCTCCGTAAAGACAGGTGGTTTTGAAATCGGAAAGTTCTGTAGCTCCGATATATTCAATAAATACAAGAAATCCGGGGTGCATGTCATCGTAAGGTTCTTCACTGATAAAACAGGTATACCGGAAGTTTTCATCCTGTGCTTCATAGCGTGTATATCCTGCGTTTTCCTCCATGGAATAGTTTGAAAGCCAGGAGATACCTTCTATCTCCTCTTTGGTATAGAAATTGCAGTTGGTTATTGCCGCATTGTCATTTGAGTTTGAGTTTCTGCTGTCGGAAACAGCAGCCAGAATGAGCAGCAGCACAACCAGAATCAGTACGGTCACCGCTGCGGATGTGAGACAGAAGCGAAACGGTGACCACAATTCCTTTCTGTTTCCGTCAGGACCTTCCTGGAGGCGCCGGTTGATCTTTTTTGTGTATATATGCAGATAAAACATGGTACTGGCCACAACCAGACTTACCAGCAAACCAATCAGAAGCAGCAGATTGATTGAAAGCATAAAATCCCCTCCTTATATTTTGAAAAAGTCTTTGAAAATATAATAGTAGCTGCGAGTGACATCCACCCTGCAGCCGTCTGATAAGGTCAGAATGAATCTGGCTGACAGGGCAGGCCTGATGGACTGAATACAGTGAACAATGACGATAACGGAATTGCTGATACGAAGAAAATCCTCCGGGTTCAGCAGATTCTGCAGGCGTATGAGCCGCTCGGACAGCTTGTATTCCCGGCCGCCGCAGTGGGCGATGATATCATGTCCCAGGCTTTCGATATGTGTAATATCGGCAAGCTTCAGACGAAAGATTTCACCGTCCCTTTTGCCGATGATCAGGTCGGGGTAGCTCCGGTTTTCTGTCAGAATAAAATCGGCATCTTCTGTAATCATACAGCCGGATGCAGTCAGTTCTTTTGCAACGGAATCATACAGCTCTTTACCAAGCAGCAGTTTAATCTTAAGCATCGGACAGCAGCGCCTCCTTTCAGCAGATTCCGGAAAACAGGGAATTTCCAAAACAGGAATTTTCAGAACAGGAATTTCCAGAACAGGAATTCATGAATCTGCGGATTCTTCTCCGAAACCATTTATCTGATTCCATTAAAACATATACCGAACCGGCAGGCAAGAGAAACGGAACAGGTTGCATGCAGGAGGGAACAGGTTGCATACAGTTCGGAATTTTGCCGGAATTAATTTCCGGGATGGTTTTCAGCAGTATAAATCCGGTTGCTGAGGAACTGATACTGATCCCCGGTTTTTTTCAGGACTGCGATACGTTCTTCATTTTCCTCGGTACTGTCGGGGAGGCTTTTCGTAGTGTATATTATGGTGATGGTCCCGTTTTCACCGGGGTGTTGTTCCTGTATGTTGATGTATTCGTAAAAGCAGTCGTTATGAAGCGTGTAATAGGTGTCTGTTTCCGGGTTGTAATAGAAGTTTTCCATGCCTTTCCGGCTGGTTTCCGCCAGTGTGATTCCGAAATATTCGGTCAGGATACGGTCCATGTCGGTGCGCGGCAGTTTGATTATGTCCATTGACAGGTCTGCGCCCTGGTTTTCCAGAAAGCTTATGTCTGCGTCCTCGATTTCTGAGGAAAAACCGTTATAGAAAAATTTATTAAGATCAATATCCTGCGGTGAATCGTAGAAGGAAGACAGGCAGGAATTGGCAAAGTCTGTCCGACCGGTTTCATCACTGCTGAACCAGGCATTGAAATAGTCTGACGGGAGAAAGACATCGTCCGCTGCCCCGGATTGGGCGTCTGTGTTCAGTGACCCGTTTACAGCAGCCGTTTCTGTTTTCGGGTCTGCCAGCAGGCAGCCGGATACGGCAATGGACACAATGAGGGCTGCCAGAGTGAGTCGGAAAGAAGGCTTTTTGTAATTCAGGATTTCCCGGATCCTGGTTTTTACATTTGTTTCGCCAAAGGAAAGGGGACAGGGGGCGATCCTTCTTCGGGGAGCGCTGCAGTCGATCAGGGCAAGGGAATAGGGTTTTTTGATTTCAGAGCCGGACTCCCGGATAACCTTTTCATCGCAGGCAAGTTCCATGTCTCTGCAGAACAGGATGCAGGCAATCCACATAACCGGGTTGAACCAGTACACGGAAAGCAGCAGAAATGCAAGCGGTTTCCATATATGATCCAGACGTTTCAGATGAGCATTTTCATGAAGTATGACATATGGTATATCTTTTTCATTTATGGATGAAGGAAGGTATATGCGGGGCTTTATCATGCCCAGAATAAATGCTGAAGGAATACGGTCACAGATCCATACACGGTCTTTCAGATAAACGGCTTCTTCTGTTTTTTTGCGGATGCGAAGAAAACTGATGAGAGCATAGACAAGAAACAGGAAGAATCCAGGAAGCCATAGTATTGATGCGGCAGACAGAAGAGCCCGGAATATATCATTGAGCAAAGGAACATTAAGTAAAGGGACATCCCATGAATCAGGCAGAACAGGTTCTGCCCGGGCTGTCTCTGTCCGGGTTGTTTCCACTGCATTCGTTTCTATTACATTTCCTTCCGTTACATTCGCTTCTGTTTGAGCTGTTTCTGTATGAAGTGTTTCCGGCGAAACTGTTTCTGTCTGAAGTATGCCGGAAAGCACAAATTCCGTATCGGGGATAAGACTCCATTCGCTTTCCGGTGAAAAAGGAAAGATCAGGCGGATTGCAACAAAGGCCCACAGCATGCAGCGGATGGATTTGGGGGCTTTCCGAAACAGAAGCCGCAGTATCATAACCGCAAAAACAAGCCAGGAGGTATTGATACTGACAGTAAGAAGTTTATGAAATACAGTTTCCATTATGATTCCTCCTTATATTCTTCGACCATGCGGCGCAGTTCCTCCACCTCTCTGGGATCCAGACGTTTTCTGGCGGTAAATGCAGCAAGAAATGCAGGTAAAGACCCGCCGAACTTTTCTTCCACAAATTGTTCGCTCTGCATGGAGTAGTATTCTTCACGGGAAAACAGTGATGTAACGGTACCTTTGCAATTCTGGAAAATCCCCTTCTCACACAGTCGTTTCAGGACTGTATAGGAAGTGGTTTTCTTCCAACCCAATTCTGCCCCGCTCAATCTGGCCAGATCCGAGGAAGAAAGCGGTTCATGAGACCAGATGATGTCAGCAAAACGGGATTCTGCGGTACCCATCTGAAGATTGGTCATAAAATCATCTCCTTTCTATTCTACATAATGTAGTATATTTTCATACTACATTATGTAGAATAGAATGTCAAGAAAAAACTACGAAATATAATAGATGAATACTTGACATGAGCAATTTAAAGTACTATTATAGTTCCTACAGAAACAATTTAATCCATTTACAATATGATTGCAGTCGTGAAACAGCAATTCCCACAGATTTACATGTTATAGAATAATACTGTGACATGATATATACAGAATCCCTCTGAGCAGAGAGGGATTCAATCAGTATCTCTCTTTTTGTTCAGACAGGACGATGGAAAACGGTCTGATGAACTTTGCTGAATGGATGCAGGAGAAAGGAGAGGTATTATTGACGAAGAAATTTACAAACAGAAAAATCAGGGATCTGGTTTCGAAGCTTAATGTCATAGATGACATTTTCTTTCACAAAATGGTAGAAGACATTGAAGTATGTCAGGAAATCCTCAGGATTATTCTGGAGGATGGAGAAATCGACGATGGTTCTGATACAGCAGAGCTGATGCGCTTCTTTAAAAACAGTACAGGGTATCATGAGCGATTTCCACAGTTATCGAACAGGGTAAGACTGTTTAAAACGATGGAGGAGGGGATAACATATATGTGCAGTGTAGTAGAGGATTATATCAGCAAAATAAAGGAAGAAACAAAACGTCAGGCGAGACAGGAAGGACTGCAGGAAGGAAGACGTGAAGGAAGACGTGAAGGAAGACGTGAAGGAAGGCGTGAAAGCAGATGTGAGAGCGTCCGTCGGCTTTTGGCGAATCAGGTGGCGCATACTCAGCAGGAAGCCTGTGAGATGCTGTCTGTTGATTATGAGGAATTTCTGAAATGGGAGAGTGAACAGCAGGAGTGAAACGGTAAAAGTCCGGTGTGATATCTGCTGTGACTATATTTCGGGAAGAAGCTATATAGGATGATGATTGATACAGTTGCGTGAAAAGCGGAAAATCCTGCACAGGGAGCATCACAGATGCGTGTTCCCGTGCAGGATTTTTGCGTCTGTTTTTTCTGAAATTCCCATATACAAAATGATTTTT
>JBJELO010000016.1:0-4967 GCA_051879195.1 Lachnospiraceae bacterium | reverse complement strand
CCAAGTCCTGATTTCTGGCTACGGTACGGTCTATTCCATCATTTCTTGCCATTGGATTTTTCCTTTCTTTGAGATTTGCAGACAGCGGAGGGCTGGAGAATGGCACTTTTTCAAAGTGTAATAACCCACTATTACACTTTCATCCATACTGGCTGCAAAGTGCCGTGGGCTCTCCGAGGGCTCCTCCGGAGGGGGTATGCGGTCGCTGCGGCGACCTCTGCTGACCATAGGAAAATGTCTGCACCTTTTCCCATGGTCAGCCCGTCTGCATGAAGCTGTTCTGGCGAACTTCCTCTTGCAGACGGTGGCAGCGAAAACAGTATCTTTCACTGCCATCCATAGGCAGCACTGCGGTGTGCCTATGGGGACGGGAGATGCGAGGGGATGTTGCCAGGGCATCACTTCTCCCGTCTTTGCTGCCATACGATGTCGTATCCCAGCACATCGGCAAGCTCCAACACTTCCTTGTATCGGATGCTTTCCCGCTGCAATTTTGCGGACAGGTTGGAAACGCTGTCGCTCCAACCGTATTCGTCCGAGAGCAGGTCAACTACTTCCTGCATGGTCATTCCGGCACGGATGATCTGTGCCTTGATTTCGTTGCGTACATTCATATTGAAAAATCCTCCATAATTCTGTTAGTGGTTCGGTGCAATGGTTACTCTCCGAAGCGGAGCAGATACACCGAACAGTGAAAAGTCCGGCAACTCCAAAATCATTTTATTTTCGTGGGTGCGATACTCTGCCCATATAGGCATATATCCCACTTTACTGTTCCGTGTGTTTTAGTCTGAAACAGCGAAAACACCTATTGTTCCGTGAACAGGGCACACGGTTCAGAGAAGCACGATTTCGTGAAATGGTTTCGTCCTGCGGTCAAAAACTTTGTTGTTTCCATTCCCGTTGATTTTCAATGCCTGAAAACAGGTTCGTTCTGACCGCTGATTGTTCCCATAAAAAGAGAACAACGGGTAAAATGCTGCGTACATACGTACAGAAAAGAACGGCGGGCATCAGTCCTGCCATTCCTCCGGTACGTACGTACATGGCGAAACATCGTAAAACCCATTTATATTAGGTCTTGCCACAGCTTCCACACCCATAAATCCCCATACCCGCCGTCCGGCAGAATTGGTAATGTTATTGCAATGCTCCAGATTGAATTTCTTGGCATTGGCAACCATGGCGTCGCTGAAGCTGCGGGATTTCAGAGGGGCAAGGGAGTTTTCCTCGCACCACAGCCGATAGATTGCATAGAAATCCTTGGAACTGATGGAAGCATCCGCTTTGCGTCGGATGTATCCCTCCGAATCCATGAAGTCAAAAATATTGTTATTATCACGCTTGACCGCTTCCCTGTTTGCACGGATACGGTCACTCTCTGTAAACTTAAAGTTGTTGGCAACAAGCCGCTGCAAGCCCTCAAATGCCCACAGGAAAATGCCCTCGGCTTCGGCGTTCATCTTCTCTGCAAGGTCAGGATCGTCGGCTCTGTCCACAGGCTTTTCCTTGGTGGTCAGTACAAGCTGTCTGCGATAAAAGCCATCGCTGCGGTCATACAGCGCTTGCAGATCGCCGTTGCTGAACGCCATCAACCGGGCGAACATCCAGCCCTGAAAGCTCTGTTTGTTCTTGCGCTCCAAGTCCATCTTGCCCTGTGCGGTCACGATGGATTTTACATAGTTGGTCTGGCGCAGGGCTTCCATCCTCATATCATCATCCACGCACAGCAGGATGTGTTCCAGATCAGCACGGGCGAAGCGGTTCTCAGAAATCTTCCCGATGCTGCCATCTTTCATATTCGCACCGAAGATGCTGCCAAGGACAACACCGATTTGAGATTTGCCCTCGCCGCCGTTGCCCTTAATCACCATCATGCGCTGCCCTTTGTTGGAGGGAATCAGGCAATAGCCGATAAACTCCTGTAAGGTGGGAATGTCCTCCGGGTACAGCAGCCCATCCAGAAAGCTCAGCCAAAGCACAGGTACGGGAGCATTCGGATTGTAGGAAACAGGCAAGCGGCTCTGCACGATTTCTGTTTTCCCCTCAGAAAATCTCCCATCCAGCAGGAGCGTTCCGTTGGCAACATGGATACGGTCTGGCTGCGGAGGGAAGTCCTCTACCATTGCTTCCAGTTTCAGCAATTCCATGATATTTTTGATCTTCTGCGGTACGCTGCTGATGGTGTAGCTTTTCAGCTTTTCGTAAACCTCGCTCCGCAGGAAAATATCATCTGTCACCCGTCCATCGGGCGTGAAAAAAGCCCTGTTAGCGAAGATGATTCTGCGTTCTTGCAGAAATTCTTCACAAAACAGAGCTTCGTTGATGTTCTGCCCGTCAAACCAGACAGGCAAATTCATATCAGGCATTTTCCGGTTCTTCGCCATAGTGCGCCACCTCCTTTTTCTTTCGTGCGGTGTACTCTTTCAAAAAGGCGATCTTGCCGTCTTTCATCAGCTCGTCCACCACGGCAACACGCTCATCCAGACCGCCTACGGTCAAAATATCTGCCAGATATTCGATATAATCGAGCATCTGGCAGGCTTCCACAAAGCGGTCATCCAGATCATCGTCCGGTGTCTTGGGTGCATACCGCACTTTCCAATCTTCCAACAGATGCAGATAATCCGTCAGTACCCGGAAGCACAGCATTTCATCCTCCCGGAACTGGCGGATATAGGGACGTTTGGGCTTGACCATAGCTGCGGCAACAGGTGGTTTCGGGTCAACCCCAAAGTCCGCAGCCAGTTTTTGCGCTGCTTCATAGCTGCTCAGATTGAACAGTCTTGCCACAAGGTCAATCACATCCCCCTTGGCTCCGCAGCCGAAGCAAAAGAAATAGTCCGCGTTCAGCTTCAGGCTCGGATGCCGGTCATTGTGGAACGGGCAGCAAGCCATACCGTTGCGGTTTACTTTCAGCCCATAGTGTTCGGCGGCTTGCTTCACGCTGATTGCCGCCTTGATGGTTTCATAGATTGTCATAGAAAAACCTCCGTTCATAATAGTCTTGAAAGCACGAAGCACCCGCCGGATTGGCAGGTGCTTCGCCCTTTCTACTATGGTTATGACGGATTTCTCAAAAAACAGGCTAATGACAGGACAAGCCCGTTTCAAAAAACAGGACAACTTATCTGATGATGTAGATTTCTTCACATTTGCATGGTATAATTAGAAAAGTCAAAAAACAGGACAGGAGGGCGAACATGAATCAAGAACTGATGACATTGGATTTTTGGCAGGATACAGTCATATATGAGGGCAAAACATTTCCTGTCGGCACTCTTGCCTGTGATGCGCTGAATGTTCCTGCGGATACCATTGCAAAGATGAATGACCAATGCGAGAAAATCAATCTGCTGCTTGGTCTGCTGAATGCCGGGCAGGATGCTTCTGCACTCTTTCCTATGGCAAGGGACGCTGCTCTGACGATGTTGGATATTCTCAGTAAAACGCCGCCGTTCTCCTATATGAACATATCACAGCACCGGGAACGAATAGAAAAGGTCTTTACTGCCGACAATGCGCTGAAATATGTAGAGTTTGCTATAAAAGCCGCAACCAATTCTTTGCGGTTTGAAGAAGTCACGAAATATGCTGATGCAATCATGCTCCAACGCTATACCGCTGTATTCGGGCATCTGGCATACTCCCTTGGGGAATATCAGACGGCAATGCTTGATTTTGTGGAAAAATCAGATGGAAACGAAGCAGACCGAACCGCAGATGGCTTCGCCAGAATGTTCGGCAGCTTTTTCCCGCCGGAGTTCTCTATCACGGAGGGCAATGCCTGGATGTCTACCCTAAACAACTCCGTCCAGTATGTGTCTGTCATCCGTCCTGGCGAGGATGTGGCGAAGCTGGTCAAGCGGATGCACTATGTATCTTTTGTGGGGATGTTCCGGTCTGATCTGTTCGAGGGTCTATGTGTCGGTCATGCACCGAAGAAATGCCGGATCTGCGGCAAGTGGTTTTTGACCACAAATGCAAGGTACACCAAATACTGCGGTGGTTATGCACCGGGGGACAAACTGCACCGCACTTGTCGACAGATCGGCAATCTGAAAGGCAGAGAACAGCGGGAGCTTGCAGACGACCATCCGGTTATCCAGATATATGAAAAGCGTCTGAATACCATAAACCGCTATATAAAGCGTGGCAAACTGGATGAAGAATTGGCAGAGGTTATGAAGAAACTGGCAAAAGATAAGATGCTCCGGGCAAAAAGCAATGTTGCCTATGCCAAGGGAGCTTATGAAAAAGAAATGGAACAGGCTGCGTTGAAGAAAGAATCACTAAAGAGAATTTGACAAAGGAGATGATTTTATGAAAAAGAAAGGCATAATTGCGATATGTACTATATTAGTAATTTTTGTTGTAGCAACAATATTTGTATTGACTGGCAATAAAGGAAATGTATCAAATGTCAATCGTGTTGTTGGTTACTCTGCACTCTATGATGATAATCTTATCAATGAGGCTTGTAGAGTTGTTGAACAGAAGTTTGCAAAAGATTTTGAGGGTTGCACATTAACAGAACTTCGATATGATGCAGAAGTTGAAAATAAATTTGCAGACGAAATTTCAAGGTATGCAACAGAAGAAAATCAAGAGCTTATCGTACTGCTATCTACATTTAACACCGACGAAAAAGGTGGAGATGGTGGTTTTAATCCAAACGATACCTATACCAACTGGCAATGGCATTTGATAAGAACAGCAGATAAGAAGAGTTGGGAAATTATCAGTTGGGGTTATTGATCCAATTCCAAGTTGTGTAGAACAAGAAAATTTCAATTTTTCTGGAGATTGATAAGCCTTACTAAACCGGAAGGAGGTGCGCTATGCTGAACGATTTTACATGGAATATGACCGGATACATACCGAAACACGCTGTCAATCCGCACGGTGATGTCATCATTCCCTATGTGGCAGAGCGCATCTTCCAACTGGAACCGGAGCCGCCAGCG
>JBJELO010000015.1:3609-5004 GCA_051879195.1 Lachnospiraceae bacterium | reverse complement strand
CTATAATACTTTCAGGAGGAGATTTCATGAATAAAGAAAACTATATACCACGTATTATTGATAATCAGATTAAGGAATATCTGGAAGTTTTTGGTGCTGTCTGCATAGAAGGCCCCAAATGGTGCGGGAAGACCTGGACATCTTCCTTCCACAGCAACAGCAGTATTTTTCTTGGAGATCCAGCCGGAAATTTTCAGAATCGCCAGCTGGCTGAATTATCGCCTTCACTCATACTGGATGGCGAATCTCCCCGGCTGATTGACGAATGGCAGGAGGTTCCTCCTATCTGGGATGCTGTACGTTTTAAAGTTGACCAGAGCAATCGAAAAGGACAGTTTATTCTGACCGGTTCTGCAACTCCAAATCATAAAGGCATTCTTCACAGCGGGGCAGGACGTATTGCCAGACTACGAATGCGTCCAATGTCTTTATATGAATCCGGTGATTCTTCCGGTAAAGTCTCATTAGAAAAATTGTGCCATGGAGACCTTTCGCCTGTGCTGACAGGTGAAGTTGATTTAAAAAAACTGATTTCGCTGATCGTCAGAGGCGGCTGGCCCGGCACGATTCACCTTCCGGCAGAACAGGCTGCACTGCTGCCTGCAGAATACCTGAATGCAGTGATCGATGATGATGTGTACCGTATTGACGGAATTAAGCGAAATACTTCAAAAATGCGCTTGCTGCTGCGTTCCCTTGCAAGAAATGAAAGCACCACTGTCACTAATAAAACTCTGAAAAATGATATCCGTGAGATCGACGATGAAGATATTAATGTTGAAACAGTTAAAGAATATCTGGATATCTTCGATCGATTGTTTATTACAGATAATCAGCCGCCCTTCTCTACAGGTGTACGTTCTTCTATCCGGATAAAGCAGGCTGTCAAACGGCATCTTTCTGATCCTTCACTGGCATGCGCTCTATTGAATGTTACTCCCTCCGGCTTATTAGGAGATCTTGAAACTCTCGGTTTCCTGTTTGAAGCTCTTTGTGAACGTGATCTGAAGATTTACGCGGAGTCTTTCGGTGCCGCACTGTACCATTATCAGGATTACCAGAATAAAGAAATTGATGCAGTCATTGAACTTTCTGATGGCCGGTGGTGCGCTTTCGAAATCAAACTTGGGGCAAATCAGATTGATGCAGCCGCACAGAATCTGCTGACAATTCAAAAAGAAATTGCAAAAGATCCCAAAGGGATCCCCCCGGCTGTTTTATGTGTATTATGCGGGATGGCCAATGCCGCTTACCGGCGCTCTGACGGAGTATACGTGGTGCCAATTACCGCATTAAAAAACTAACAGAGGAAGAAAACCTGCATTCATACAGACACAGTACACCCTCTGCATGCAGCGCAAAATGTACACAACGCAAAACGGGACTTCCCGCCCG
>JBJELO010000015.1:1517-3509 GCA_051879195.1 Lachnospiraceae bacterium | reverse complement strand
CCCTGAATTGCTACAATAACACCCAGAATCATCAGTGCTACGGCAAATGCCAGCTGCAGCAGATTGCCTGCTGTGGGAGCAGCCACCAGAGCAATGATTTTCTGAACCAGAGCTGTCATGGTTACGCAGAGCATGATAAGCATGGGGATCCACAGCATCCAGCCCTTGCGGTTTGTCTTCTTGAAATAAACAGCGCAGGCAATCAGTGCCAGTGCGGATAACAGCTGGTTTGCGGAACCGAACAGAGGCCAGATATTGGCATATCCTGCCTTTGCCAGAATGTAAGCCAGAACCAGAGTAATAATGGTTGAGAAATATTTGCTGGTTACGACTTTTCTCCAGGGTTCCATGTTGTCATCATCGATGGATGCATCCAGGAACAGTTCCTGGAAAGACATACGTCCGATACGTGCAACGGAGTCCAGACTGGTCAGTGCAAATGCGGATACTGCCAGGTTGATCAGTGTGAAAATAACATTATGCGGCAGCCCCAGAGTCTCCATGAAGTTGGCAATTGCACCTGCAAAAATCTGAGGCGGAGTGGTATATCCTGCTTCAGCTGCTGCACCGGTTGCAAAGCTTGCTACTGCAATCAGAGAGATAACACCCAGCATGGATTCCAGAAGCATTGCACCGAAGGATACAGGCAGCATCGCTTTTTCGTTATTAATCTGCTTGGACGCGGTACCGGAAGAAACCAGTGAGTGGAAACCGGAAACAGCGCCGCATGCAATGGTTACAAACAGAATCGGGAACATGGAGCCGGTTCCTTCTACATAGAAATTCGTAAATGCCGGCAGATGGATGGTGGGGTTGGTAAACAGTACACCAATAACCGCCATCACGATCATGATAACCAGCAGATAGCTGTTCAGGTAATCACGCGGCTGCAGCAGAGCCCATACAGGCACAACGGAAGCCACTGCAATATACAGGAATACAATGATCTGCCATGTGCTCTTTGCAATGAAAATGGGGCAGTTCAGACCGATTACAACACCTGCAACCAGCAGAACAACTGCCAGAATCGTATTCAAAGCCTTTCCAAGCTTTGCATATCGAAGGATACATCCGAGAGCAACCGCTTCCACAATAAATAAAGTAGAAGTCATGGCAACGGAACCGTTTGCTGCGATTCTGGAACCATCTTCCGCAAATCCCATAAAAGTACCGTCTACCACATCGGCAAACGCTGCTACTACCAGAATACAGAACAGCCAGCAGAACAGCAGAAACAGCTTCTTGCCCAGCTTACCAATATATTCTTCAATGATGTAACCGATTGTACGGCCTTTATTTTTAACAGATGCATACATGGCTGAAAAGTCCTGTACAGCGCCGAAGAATACGCCGCCGATCAGCAGCCATAACAGTACAGGCACCCAGCCGAAAACAGCTGCCTGAATCGGGCCGTTGATCGGGCCTGCACCCGCAATAGAAGCAAACTGATGACCAAATACAACCTGTGTATCAGCCGGTTCATAATCCACGCCATCGCGCAGCTCATAAGCCGGAGTCTTTGCATCGGGGTCAATCCCCCAGGTCTTTGCCAGCCAGCGTCCGTAAACCAGGTACCCCGCACCCAGCACAACGATGGCAATCAGCATCATAAGTAAACCATTCATCGTAAATCTCTCCTTGTGAATTCTGATTCTAAAATTTTATATAACTTTATATAAATTTTAGAAATTTTTTATATTCTCTTAATTTCAAACAAGGAGTTTACCACTTTATTCTGATAAATACAAGTTTTTTAGTTAAATAGTTCCTGTTTTTACAATTTTTTGATTAATTATGTCACATTATTAATCTGCTTTAAAAACAAAAGATTAAGATTTATGTGTTTTCATGTGTCACTTCCCCCGGTATGCTCTATGGCGGTCTTACACTGGAAGAAGCTCTGAACGGAAGGTCTAAGATCAGGAACCGGGCAATTGCAGAAGTCTTCAGCCGCATGGAACTGATCGAAGAATGGGGCACAGGAATCCGAAG
>JBJELO010000015.1:0-1417 GCA_051879195.1 Lachnospiraceae bacterium | reverse complement strand
GGGGCTGGCTGATTCCACCACAAAACGTATTTTAAATGAAATGGTTCGTGAAGAGATTTTAAAGGAACAGGGGGAACGCAAAGCAAGAAAATATGTGATATGATCTGATATTTGTTTCCTGTCAGCTGCACACTTATTGTATTATCATTGTAATACAATAAGTGTTTTTGTATTATTTATCTCATATAGAAGGATGTATATCTGTGACTATTCAGCAGAACAGCAGGTATTGTATTATCGCAGTAATACAATACCTGCTGAATATCCCCCCAACTGTTTGTCACACTTTATCCTGTATCACACTATTTCATTTTCTTCACCACAACCGTATTAAACCGCTGCAGTGTAACCCCTTCATCCACAGCAGCTTCTTTGCTTCTGAAAATCACCTCACATCCTTCATCTCTGACGGATACCGGCAGTTTTACTTCTGAGCTGCTGTAGTTCTGAATGAATATATATTCTGCCTCCCTGCTTTCTCTTGTGGTAACTTCCACGCCTTCCGGTATGGAACAGGAAAGCGGGCCTCTGATTCCTGCTTCAACACAGAGCATACGGTACAGATCATCATAAAAGCTCTGTTCCACGTCGGCACATACGTAGTAAGCCTTTCCTTCGCCGTACTGATTCACCGTGAGTGCAGGGGTTCCCTGATAGAATTCTTCACCATATACCATTAACGGTCTGGCAGTTTTTACATCTACCAGCTGGCAGAGATTCCGGCAGGTATATTCTCCTGTCATCCAGCTGCCCTCCGCAGGGCATAAACGGTTGCTTTCATCATCGTACAGAGCGTCGATTTCCGTGCTGCGAAGGCCCATCACATCCATAAGACCACCGGGAGTTCCGCCTAGTACGCAGAGATCATTTTCATCCACAACGCCGCTCCAGTAAGTCATGATAAAGGTTCCGCCCAGTTCCACAAATTTTCTTACTTTCTCTTCAAAACCGGCCCGGAACATATAAAGCATGGGCGCAGCAACGATGCGATAGCCATCCAGAGGTTTTTCCATGTCCACCAGATCCACATTCAGTCCCTGTTTACGGAATGCAGCATAGGATTTCAGCACAGTTTCTTTGTAGAACATGCCCTTATTGCGGGGTCCTTTTGACTCCTCCACCGCCCAGCGATTTTCCCAGTCGTACACAACAGCCACATCGGCTTTTACATCCGTGTGACTGCATTCTTCCAGCTGGAGCAGATCCTGTCCCACCTCACAGCACTCCCGGTACGTTCTGTCATCGTCTTTTCCATAATGATCAATGACTGCACCGTGAAATTTCTCAAAACCGCCTCTGCCCTTGCGGATCTGGAAATACATCACGCTGTCCGATCCATGAGCAACCGCCTGCAGAGATGCTGCTTCCAGCATACCGGGGCGTTTCAGCTTGCTGACAGCCTGCCAGTTGGTAGGAC
>JBJELO010000014.1:0-5010 GCA_051879195.1 Lachnospiraceae bacterium | reverse complement strand
GATGCCGGCTCATCCAGAATCAGGAGCTCCGGATTGTGAACAAGACTGCGGGCCAGGCAGAGACGCTGCTTCATCCCCCTTGAAAGACTGTCCACATAGGTATCCGCTTTATCTGAAAGATTCACCAGTTCCATCAGTTCCAGACAGGTCTCTCTGGCCTTTTTCCCGGTAATCCCGTACATGGAAGCATAGAATTCCATATATTCAATCGCTTTCAGATTATCGTAAACCCCGAAGAAATCCGGCATATATCCGATCTTCCTCTTGAGCTTCTTCCGGTCTTTAAAAGCATCCGTCCCGTCGATGTAAATGTTCCCGCTGGTGGCGGTCAGCAGCCCTGCCGTTATTTTCATGGTAGTCGTCTTACCCGCACCGTTGTGACCTACAAAACCGAATATTTCCCCTTTACTGATATGGAGATTCAGATCATCCACTGCATAAAAGGAACCGAACCGTTTATATAAATGTTCAATCTTAAGCATCAGGATTCACCTCCCACTACAGTAATCTGAGGTGTATAGATATAATCACCTGCATTGGTACAGGTAAATTTCAGCCTGATCACACCTTTATCGTCAATATAAGGACAACCGTCCCTGAATTCCATAAATTCACCGTCCTTAAACAGTTCCTCAAACGTTCCGTTGTCCACATTATATCCGTAAACAGTCACGCTGTCGGTAGGGCCGTACATTGCCTCAGAATCCTTTGCGCGTTTCAGCGCATAAATACTGCTGACGATATTGCCCAGATCAAATTCGACATCGATATCCGCCACATACAGCTGACCATCCATATCCCATCCACTGCCTGAATTTTTCGCATAATCATAAAGATTCAGGATCCTCGCGTCCTCGTAATCACTGAATCCTATGCTGTCCCGTCTTACGATAACTGCTTTATTGCGCTCTTCCACCTGCTCATCTGCCACATAGTCGGCATCAATGCTGCCCACATAGGCATAGGTATAGATATCCCGGCTGTCCATGTTGTTCAGATACTCGCTGGCAAACAGATACCAGATTGACTGAATCTGATCCTGTTCTTTAACATCCGCCGGCAATCCTGAAAATGTCATATCATAGTAATCATAATACTCCTGGTACCGGTTATCCTTTTCCGTAAATTCTTTACTTTCTCCGGCTTTCAGACTGCCGAGCATAATCATGCTGCTGCCGGAATAAACCGATACACAGTACAGATCCTGACCTGTCTGATTGGTTACTTTCCCCTTAATGCCGGCAATAGTACGCTCTGCCTCCAGTTCCAGACCGCAGGCAGAGCTGTCTTCCGTCACATGGTTCATACTCATATAGGCAGATCCAAACGTCTCTTTATTACGAATGCCCAGCTGATAGCCTTCTGCCGTCTCCCTGACGGCTGTCTTGTATTCATATCTGGCATTCAGAGTCTGATCTCCGGGAAGACCGTAATAATAATAATCGTACCCTTCTCCTCCCAGCTTCAGATTCACCATGGACGGATTCAGATGTACCTGTTCTTTTCCAGCGCCCGGAACCTGTATCGCCATATATACCTTTTCCTGAACGTCATTTTCCGAATCCATATCATAATACAGGGTAGTCACAGAGGATTCTCTTGGATAACGAATCCTCAGATTCTGTGTCACCAGAAAGATTCCTGCAGTAAATCCAATTGCCAGAACGGGAACCAGCAGCCACATCCACTCTCTTTTATCGAAAGCCTTTAAAAGAAGATACAATCCAGGCCCCACAACCAGAATAAATACCACAAAGAGGATTCCCAGCAGCTTCATATTGGGATAATTCACATCATGCAGACCATCCAGAGCCGATGACAGCATCCATCGGTCAATGCTGACATTCCCGTAGCTCAGATTATCAATGCGCGTGCTGCTGTAGCCGAAAGCCGACTTTTCCAGAAGCAGGGACGCCATCTTCGACTTCTGACTCCAGCTGACAATGGGTTCCATACCAAGGTTAAATGCGGTTACAACCACATGTCCCTGTTTATAATCCCGACTCCAGACCAGTCCCGATTTCGCATCGGTCTTCCTGAAAACACCTTTCAGCGTTTTTCCGTTTTTCAGGGAAATCTCCATAATGCCCTGTTCTTTTGTATAATTCAGAGCCTCTGAATTCTCCCCATCCAGTTCCATCGTGCCTTCGATGGCATCACCCACACTGCCTTCCAGAAAATCATCCTGGAACACTGACAGTGTCCGGCTGTAATCAGAGCCGGTACCGATTATCAGAACACCGCCCTGCTCGACCCAGCCTTTTATGGCATTGTACTGCGCATCAGACAATACGGAAGTATCATAACTGTTGATGATCAGATAACCCAGCGCTTCAATACCGGAAGCCTGCTCAGGAAATATATCCACATCCAGCTCAACCAGCCGCACATTTGTTGCAGCACCGGAATCCAGAGAGAAAGGCAGGCCATCAAAATAATTCAGCGCCGTATAATCATCGCTCAGTACCCCAACCAGGACCTGCTCCCCCGACTGACTCTTCATAGTCACATTTTTATCCACCAGAATATCACCTGATTCATCCTCCAGCTGAAACTTAAATGCAGACATGGAAGAACTGCTGTATACAGACATGGTAACTACCTTCTGTACCCCTGCACTCAGCAGAACCTCCTTTTCATAGGCAACCGCATCTGTTCCATAATCACTGTCACCGGGGACGATCATCCTGACCGTCCCTTCAAAATCCTTTTTCAGACTTTCTATATAGATGGTCACCGGTATGGACGCACCACTGCGGAAATTACCATTCAGACCACATACCACCTGAATCTCAAAATCATCTGTACTGATCGCACCATTGGCACTCTTCTTCTGGCTTTGACCGGAAGCAGAACTCTCCGCCTGACCGGATGCCGCCGCATCACCCACTGGAGTTGACTCACTGACAGCCGCCGCCTCCGCTGACAACATGTCCACAGACAGCCCCACCGGAACGCACAGCAGAACCAGCAGCAAAACTGCCATAATTCTTTTCAAAACTTTCATCAGCTCTATCCTTTCCACATTATTAATATCAAACCGCCCCTGAAAACACTGGATACATCCCGGCACGGCATCTCACCCCGGACATCACACAAAAATCCCGGGAAGCTAATCCGATTATAGCAAACATATATTTAAATTCATATGCAGGAACCCTTAAGATTTTCTAAATTTTTTGTAACCAGCGGCCGAAGTCCGAACTGCATACATTAAATTTAATCATTAAAAATGATGAATTTTACCCACTGTACTTTTTCCCCGGTTAATGTTAAACTAATATGCATGTGAATGCCGGTATTTACGGATGCTCATTCCGTTTATCCTGATCCTATAACAGATATATAAGGAGGCCCCCTATGGGTAAAATTTTCAAATTTCATACTGATGTAGATACTGATCAGATCATTGCATCCCAGTATTTATTATTTCCCACAATTGATGAGATGAAAACACATACTTTCGAGTCCCTCGATCCCGATTTTGCTTCTTCTGTGAAGCCCGGTGATTTTGTGGTTGCCGCCGGGAATTTCGGCTGCGGCTCTTCCAGAGAACAGGCGCCCAGCGTTCTGAAGGCACTGGGGGTAAAGGCCGTTCTGGCCAAATCCTTCGCCCGCATTTTCTATCGCAATGCCATCAACATCGGTCTGCCGGTTATTGTCTGCAAAGACCTCTACGACCATGTGGAAGGCGGTGAGGATATGGAGCTGTCTCTCGGCGACGGTATCGCGACAGTCGGCGGCCGGACATTTACCTGCACCAAGCTTCCGCCGTACATGCAGGGCATTCTGGATCAGGGCGGACTGATTGCTTCACTGAATAAGCAGAACTTCACTGAATAAGCAGAACAGATATTTCCTGCATAGATAAACCACATATATAAACTGCATATAAATAAGACGTATTTTTGAGAGGATATGATTCCATGGGAATGACAATAGCTGAAAAAATCATTGCAAAAGCCGCCGGCGTTGACAGCGTAAAGCCCGGCGATATTCATACTGTTGAAGTGGACCGTCTCATGAGCAACGACGGTACCACACATTTAACCATTGATATGTACAATAAACTGAAAAATCCCCGCATTGCCGACGTGAACAAGCTTGTGTGGATCGTAGATCACAATGTTCCTTCCGACAGCCCCAAGACAGCGGCTTCACAGAAGAAGATGCGTGATTTTGCAAAAGCCAACGGCATCACCTTCTATGAAGGCAAGGGGGTCTGCCATCAGATCATGATGGAGAATCACGTATGTCCCGGCGAGCTGATTTTCGGTGCGGACAGCCATACCTGCGCATATGGGGCGCTGGGCGCTTTCGGAACCGGCGTTGGCTGTACCGATTACCTGTACGCCATGGTAACCGGCCAGTCCTGGCTGCTGGTTCCGGAGACTCTGCGCTTCAACCTGACCGGTAAATTAAAAGACGGCGTTTACGCAAGAGATCTGATTCTGACTATTATCGGCAGAATCGGTGCCAATGGTGCCAATTACAAAGCCATGGAATTCGTGGGCGAGGGTATGAAGACGCTGACCATGAGCGACCGTATCTCCATCTGCAACCTGTGCGTGGAAGCCGGTGCCAAAACTGCTCTGATGGAAGTGGACGACATCGCCATGGATTATCTGAAAGCCCAAGGACGCGAGCCCAAAGCATGCTTTAAGAGCGATGATGACGCCGTATTTGCACAGACTTACGATATCGATCTGGGCAGCATCGAACCCATCGTTGCAAAACCTCATTTTGTTGACAGTGTGGTTCCCGCGAAAGAATGCGTCGGCGTAAAGATTGATGAAGCTTTCCTCGGCTCCTGCAACAACGGACGTCTGGAAGATCTTCGTGTGGGCGCTGAAATCATTAAAGGCAGGAAAGTAGCTCCCCACGTACGTTTTCTGGTGGTTCCCGCCAGCAATACCATTTACCGGCAGGCCATGGAAGAAGGTCTGATCGACATTTTCATGGAAGCAGGTGCCATCGTTATGAATGCCAACTGCAGCGTCTGCTGGGGAA
>JBJELO010000013.1:0-5046 GCA_051879195.1 Lachnospiraceae bacterium | reverse complement strand
ACAAACAGAGCCAGATACTTCACGTAGCGTTCTATGATGTCGTATATCGGCCAGGTGAAGCAGTAGAAGATTTTCTGTTTCAGATTAATTTTCTGCAGTCGTTTATGCTCCACGATCATGATGTAGACGGCCACCCAGATATTGCCGAAGTAGCTGCCGATCCGGTAGTAAATCCGCATCCAGATGACCATCAGCATGCACAGGAAGAAACCCTGCCATCCGGCGGGGATATCCACAGTAATGTTGCCAAAGAAATAACGGACTGCCCTGGATAAATCCGTGCTGTTGGACAGCGGATGGAATGTGCCTCCGGTGGTGTAGATTTTAAAAGAGAATAAAATCACACTGAAAATCAGCCAGCGGAATACATTGACGATCTGTTTGGGCAGCAGCTGGGCAAAAGTGTCAAAGGCCATGAAACGGTGGCGGATGGTGCGCCACAGATAGTTGTACCAATGGTCGCCTTCTTTCCATCTGGTGTTTTTATCCCGGAAAATATTGCAGAATAATCCCCAGCCGCTTTCAGCAAATGCCTGCAGATGACCTTTTGCCCAGCGAAGACGCTGACGGAGGGCAACCCGGAGGCTGGTGGGCTGTTCATCGTAGAAAACGGCCTCATTATTATAGGAGATTTCATAGCCCTGTACGACGCAGTCGGCTGTCAGGGCACGGTCTTCTGTCAGGGAAGTGTATTTCCAGCCATCCTGTACAATTTCATTGCTGAACAGGAATCCGGTTCCCTGAATGTTGGTTGCCAGATGCAGGAAGGAACGGGGACGATGGCGGAAGCGGATGGAACGGAGCCAGTGAATGGCATACAGGGAAGCAATCCAGCCTTCATCCAGATTTTTTGTGCTTCGATAAGAGGTAATGATCTTTTCCCCGGCATCGAAAGACTCATTCATCCTGGTAATATAATCTTTTTTCAGCAGATTATCGGCATCGAAGATAAAATAGCCTTCAAATGCAGTAATTCCATAATCTTTCTGAATCTGCTCAAACAGGTATTTTAAGGCAAATCCTTTGGTACGCTCCTGATCGTTGAAATGCTCGTAGCAGATGGCACCGTTCTCCCGGGCGATTTCTGCCGTCCGGTCCGTGCAGTTGTCTGCACAGACAAAGGTGGTCAGCAGTTCCTGGGGGTAATCCTGTTGTTGGATACTGTGGATCAGGTTTCCGATGACGGCTTCTTCATTCCGGCCGGGAATCAGAATGGCGTATTTGTGCTGTTTTTTTGCCGGCTGAAATTTCCGGGTGAAAAACAGCCCGATGATCCGGTAAGGCCAGTCGTGAATACTCAGCACCTTCATAAACGTGGCAATTGCAGATGCCAGAATCAGGCCGGGTGCGTAGAGGCTTCCCATAAATGTAGCAAATTGATCAAGTAAAGTATGCAGCATGATGTAATCCTTCCTTCAATGATCCGCAAAATAATTGTATTTCAGTGTCAGATCGTTTTTCTGAATCAGATTCTGAATGGTTTCCGGCATTTCATTTTCTACATAATTTGTTCCGTCGTACCAGGAGAAATCTGCAAAAAAGGCGAGACCGGTGTAATCCGGAGCCAGGGCATCCGTCATCAGATAATCCGATGGAGTATAAGGGATTCCGAACAGATTCAGGACCGTGGGAAGAATGTTCATCTGCATGGTGGTGCTGGTGATTTTTTCCGGTGTCAGATCACTGCTCCAGATAAAAAACGGCGTCTGGTTGATCCGATTATCATCGGTGTTTTTGTACCGGTCCAGAATGGTTTTGTCATTCAGGGTGTAGAGATAGTGGTCAGTGAAAGCTATAATGACGGTGTTGTCATACAGGTTGTTGTCTTTCAGGGCCTGAATCAGCAGACCAACCATGTAATCGGTTTCTCCGGCTTCCAGCCGGGCCACTTCTTCCTCTGACAGATCCGGGATGGAATCGGGTCCATATTTCTCCTCAGCCAGCATTTTCCCAACTCCTTTGTCGGTGGTAAAGGGTGTGTGGGGGGTATACGTGATCAGATAGTGGACAAAGGGTTCCTTCCGGCAGAACATTTCCTGATAAAAAGTGGGATTGAGAATCAGTTCCCGGTCCAGAGCATAGGAACTGTCACTGTAATCTCCGCTGTCCATGAGGCTGAAATAGTTGTCATATCCCCAGTTCCGGTAATTGATTCCCCGGTTGTAAAATTCCCCGCTGTTCATATGGAAGGCATTGACTGCATATCCCTGCTCTTTGAATTTTTTGGGCAGAGAATGGGGAAACTGGTTGTCATTGAGCATATAAACATTCTGTTCGTATGTAATCGGTGTGGTAAATCCGGTGTTGACTGCAAATTCAGAGTTGAACGTGGAGCCTCCGCCGGTGTAGATGGAGTAATGATCCGTAAAATCAATGGAATGTTCTTTTAAGTTCCAGAGATTTGGCGTATCCGTTTCATTCAGCATCCAGGTATCGATTCCCTCCATTTGCAGGAAAATCACATTTTTCCCCTGAAACAGACCGGTATGGGAATTGGAGTCAGCCGGAGTCCGGTCAGCATAGGCCTTTTCCAGAAAGGAAGCTTCCTGTTCTGACATTTTTTCAGATGGTTTCAGAAAGGTAATATAAAAGTTGCGGATTTCAAATTCATACAGACCGGAAACCATCATGCTTTTATTTACATCATTGAAGCTGTTGTATACATTGCGTCCGTTTTTGAAGCTTTTCCATTCCAGGCCATCGCTGGCTTTTCCCAGAGAAAAAGGAATGAGGGTATGCAGCAGCAGAAACAGGAAAAAGGAGGAGAAAATCCATTTTCCGCGGGATAAAAAGATAGATGACAGGAAGCATTTGCTGCGGAGCAGGGGGAGGGATAAGGACGCTGTTTTCATGGAAACAACCACTGCAATTCCCCAGATCAGGACCGCGGCCATGATTGCGTACAGATAAATCGGAGTTCCTGTGATGACATCCATGACATAGGAACTGCCTTCATCTGCCATTTTCAGCAGAGAAAAGCTGAAGTAAAATCCAGTCAGCCGATAGTAGATCAGATTGGCAGCAAACGCAATATAGGATAAACCAAAGAAAAGACCGTAGAGGATTCTGCGGCTGTTTCCTTTGGCTGAAAATGTAATGCCCAGGAAAAAAGCAATCCAGAGCAGGGTAAACAGATTGGGAGTCGGGGAATAAACCGGCGAAAAAACAGAGGAGGAATTTCCCACCTCGATAATGATTGGTTTACTGCTCAGCCGCACAATCCAGTCCATAGCCAGAAAGGGAAGGGCAGCTGACAGAATCTGCCATGCAGAACAATGATTTCGTTTTAATGATTTCATGGTATTTATCCTGTTTTAATTGATTCAGCAGAATCCGATTTCCAAAAGAAATTGTGAATGTCTGCTGAATCGTTTTCGTTTTCAGGTTTCTAAAAGTAATTTACAGTACTGTTTCCTGACGATCATGGTACAAAACAGCAGTACTATTATAATGCTGAAAAAAGAAAACAACAAGTAACTTAAACGAAAATTAAGAAATGTATGAAGTTTGATTTTTTGGCTGAGATTGGTTATAATAATATCAAATCAGGATTTAGTAAATCAGGATTTGATATTTGGAGGTGGGAGTGTGTTTATAGGTAGAGAGGCAGAGCTGAAATTTTTCAATGATAAATATGAGGAAGACGGCGGACAGCTTGTGGTGCTGTATGGCAGACGGCGTGTGGGAAAAACGGAGACTCTGCGGGAGTTTTGCAAAGGAAAGCCGCATGTATTTTTTTCCTGTACACAGACAACCGACCGGGTGCAGCTTCGTAATTTTTCAAATCGGATGCTTATGGAAGATATTCCGGCGAAAAACTATATTTCCGAGTTTACTGATTGGGAAAAAGCTTTTCGGGCCATTTCTGATCTGCCCTACGGTGACGCCAAAAAGCTTGTTGTGATCGATGAGTTCCCGTATATGTGCCGATGCAATAAAAGTATTCCTTCCATTTTGCAGAATCTTTGGGACGCGGAGCTTCGGGACAGTAATGTGATGATCATTCTTTGCGGCAGCGCCATGAGCTTCATAGAAAAAGAACTGCTTGCAGAGAAAAATCCCCTTTACGGCAGAGCCACCGGTATCTACAAGATGAAAGAGATGGGTTTCTATGACGCCGCAAAGTTCTTTCCGGATTACTCCGCCCGTGACAAGGTGCTGGCTTATGCCGTACTCGGCGGCATTCCTCATTACCTGCGTCAATGGAATCCCAGGCTGCCGGTCAGTGAAAATATCAAGCGAAACATCCTGACAAAAGGATGTATTCTTTACAGCGAAGTAGATTTCCTGCTTCATCAGGAACTTCGGGAAACGCCGATCTATAACTCTATCATTGAAGCGGTGGCGCTTGGCAATACCAGGCTGAACGATATCAGTCAGAAATCGCTTGTGGAGGATACTTCAAAAACCAGTGTCTATCTGAAAAATCTGATCGAACTTGGCATTGTAAAGCGGGAGTTTTCCGTTGATTCGAAAACAAAGGAGCAGGCAAACTCCAACAGGGGAACCTATCGCCTGACGGATAATTTCTTTCGCTTTTGGTATGCCTTCGGTTTTGTGAACTTTTCTCAGCTTGAGGACGGCGATGTGGACGGTGTTTACGAATATGCCGTGAGGCCGGCCCTGCACGAATTTGCGTCCTTCACTTTTGAAGATGTCTGCCGTGAGTTTATCCGGGAAAAACAGAAGAAAAACGAACTGCCTTTCCGCTATGCCAGGATGGGGCGCTGGACAGGAAAAACCACTGTCCGTGATGATAAAGCAGCCGGCGGTTTGCGGACGGCGGAAACCGAGATCGATCTTCTGTGTATCAGCAGAGAAGCAAAAGAATATCTGGTAGGCGAATGCAAATTCAAAGGAAGCCCGTTTTCTTACTCGGAATACCTCGACACACTGGCAAAACTCACACCGTTGAAAGAAAAAGCGAAGTTCTATTATGCACTGTTCTCAGAAAGCGGATTTGACGAAAAGATTGTTGTCGATGCAGAGACAAACGGAACACAGCTTTATTCCCTCGAGCAGATTGTTAATTACAGATAAAGTAGT
>JBJELO010000012.1:0-5067 GCA_051879195.1 Lachnospiraceae bacterium | reverse complement strand
CCACAGTTCCTTTAAACAGGTAGCTGTTGTGCCGTACCAGCGTAATCCCTTTCATACGCTCTTCTTCCCGGATCCGCGAGACCGGTATCCCGCCGATGGTAATCTGTCCTTCGAACCCGCGGTTTTTGCCGGAAATCAGGCCGGCAATGGTGCTTTTTCCGCAGCCGGACTCTCCCACCAGAGATACGAAGCTGCCCGCCGGAAGCTCCAGATCGATTCCTTTCAGGATTTCCCGGTCTTTTTCATAGGAAAAATGAACGCCGGAAAAACGGATGTCGCAGAAACCTTCCGGAAATGCCTGTGTTCCCGGCTCCGGTTCCTCCAGATCCAGCAGACCAAAAATCCTGTCACTGGCGGCCATTCCATTCATGGCAATATGGAAAAAAGAACCCAGAAGCCGCAGCGGAATAAAAAATTCCGAAGCCAGCAATATGATGGAAAGAGCACCGGAAAAACCGAGATTGCCACTCAGAAATTCACCGGCAGTTACAATCATTCCCACCGCTGCTCCGCCGTAGGCTATGATATCCATCACGCTGGTGGAATTCAGCTGCATGGTCAGAACCTTCATGGTAATCTGCCTGAATTTCTGAGCCTCCTCATCCATTTCCTGAGCCTTTTTTTCATCAGCCTGATAAATCTTCAGAGTAGTCAGTCCCTGCAGATTTTCCAGAAAGCTGTCTCCCAGGCCCGTATAGGCACTCCAGTAACGACTCAACAGCTTTTTCGCAAATTTCTGCACTGCCACAATCGATACGGGTATCAGAGGCACACAGACCAGAAGAACCAGAGCCGCTTTCAGGCTGACCGGCGCCAGCACCGCAAACAAAGTAAGCGGAGCCAGAAGGCTGTAAAACAGCTGGGGAAGATATTTTCCAAAATACGTCTCCAGCTGCTCCACCCCTTCCCCGCTCATCTGCACCACCTCGGAGGTACTGATCTTCTCCCGGTAGGATGCGCCCAGACGCAGCAGCTTTTCATAGATTTTTTTGCGCAGGATGCGTTTTACGTCTACACTGGCTTCAAAAGAAGCTTTCACCGCCAGACGGTCACAGCCAAACCGGATACACGCGCACAGCATCAGAACCAGCGCTGTCTGACGAACAGCAGTTCCATCCGCAGTATGTAAAATTACCTGCTCCAGCAGTCCCGCAATGGAAAATACTGATACAATCTGTGCCAGCAGAGCAATCCACTGCCAGATTACATTGTAAGCAATGTATTTCCCGGCATGAGACAAAAGTTTTATCAGTCTTGTTTTAATCATGAACTGTTATATCCCTTCTGTTGAATTTTCAGAACCGTTCAGCACCAGCTGAACCGTTACGATTTTTATAGTTAGTTTTTTCTAACCTCTGTTGCCGAAAAAAACTGACAAACCATAATTGATCTGTCAGTTAGTTTCAGCTAAATGATATATACCATATGGGAATACACGGTGTCAATCCGATTTTCCGGAAAAAGCCTGCATGCAGCAGTTATTGAGAAAATTTCTCACTTATTTTCTGCATAATTCCGGTTTCTATTATTCCTGATCAGGCGATCCCGGTTCACATCAATCCGGTTCAGATGATTCTGATTTTGATTATTCCAGTTCAAACGCGCCGGTGTACAACTGGTAGTAGGTTCCTTTTTCTGCAATCAGTTTTTCATGAGTTCCCCGTTCGATGATATGGCCGTGATCCAGCACCATGATCACATCGGAATTGCGGACAGTGGACAGTCTGTGGGCAATGACAAATACGGTACGGCCCTTCATAAGCTTATCCATACCGTCCTGCACCAGCGCCTCGGTCCGGGTATCAATGGAAGACGTTGCTTCATCCAGAATCATGACCGGCGGATCCGATACGGCGGCGCGGGCGATGGACAGCAGCTGACGCTGTCCCTGAGAGAGGCCGCTTCCGTCTCCCTGAAGCACTGTATCATATCCCTGAGGCAGCATTCTGATAAAACTGTCCGCATTGGCCAGCTTTGCAGCAGCAATGCACTCCTCATCGGTGGCATCCGGCTTCCCGTAACGGATATTTTCCATTACAGTACCGGTAAACAGATTTACATCCTGAAGCACCACGCCCAGGGAACGGCGCAGATCCGATTTTTTAATCTTATTGATATTGATACCGTCGTAACGTATTTTTCCATCCGCGATGTCGTAAAAACGATTGATCAGATTGGTAATAGTGGTTTTGCCGGCACCGGTGGCTCCCACAAAAGCCACCTTCTGACCGGGATTGGCATACAGTGTAATATCATGAAGAACCGTTTTTTCCGGCACATAACCGAAATCCACATGATCCATGACAATATCACCTTTCAGTTCGGTATAGGTCAGTGTCCCGTCATGGTGGGGATGCTTCCATGCCCAGCGGCCGGTCCGTTCCCGGCATTCCCTGATGGTACCGTCCTGTGCGATTTCCGCATTCACCAGCGTCACATAGCCTTCATCTGTTTCCGGTATTTCATCCATGAAATCAAAAATCCGGGAAGCACCCGCCAGCGCCGTAATGATGGAATTCAGCTGATTGGAAATCTGGGAAATGGGATTCGTAAGATTCCGGCACAGAATCAGAAACGAAGCAATCATCCCCAGAGACATGGTATTGATGCCGGTCAGTCCCGGATTCGGCACGTTCCAGATAGCCATGGCCGCACCGAGAATGGCCACGATCACATACTGCAGATAACTCAGCCCGTTCATCATAGGCATAATGGAATTGGCATTGCCGTTGGCAAATGCCGCCGCTTCCTCCCAGGCTCTGTTTTTTTCCCTGAGCTGTTCTTTCGCCTTTTCTTCATGGCAGAATACCTTGATTACTTTCTGGCCTCCCACCATTTCCTCCACAAACCCGTTCAGTTCCGCCAGCGTTTTCTGCTGCTGCATGAAATAAACACCGATCCGGTTCATGGTGCTGCCGGTCAGTTTGAGGATCAGGATGACCGTTACCACAGCAAACAGGCTCAGTGGAATACTGATGTACAGCATGCACACAAAGACCGCTGCAATGGTAAAAACAGACGATACCAGCTGGGCCATGGACTGGGCGATCAGCTGGCGCAGCGTATCTGTATCATTGGTATACAGGCTCATGGTTTCCCCATGCGTATGGGTATCAAAATAGCGGATGGGCAGCCACTGCATCTTCTCAAACATCTCATCACGGATCTGTTTCAGAGTACTCTGGGCAATGGTGACCATCATACGGTTATAGATCAAAGCAGCCGCAATTCCCACAAGATACACGGCACCGATGGTGATCAGCGCATGAATCAGTCCGGTGAATACCGGTGTATCCATGGCAAGCAGCGGAACAATGTAATCATCGATCAGCGTCTGCAGAAACAGTGAAGAGGCCGCACTGGCAATGGAGCTGAGCAGAATGCAGATAACAACCAGTACGATCTGACTGCGGTATGTCTTCATATAATTGAAAAGCCGTGCCAGCGTTTTAAAATCAAAGCGCTGTGTTTCATTATTATTCATCGTCCTTCTCTCCCTTCTGCTGCGATTCGTAGACCTCACGGTAAATATCACATCCCGCCAGCAGTTCTTCGTGCCGGCCCACAGCTGCTACCCTGCCGTCATCCAGTACAACGATTTGATCGGCATGCTGTACCGAACTTACACGCTGTGCAATGATGATCTTTGTCGTCTCCGGTATATATTCGGCGAAGGATTGCCGGATTGCCGCATCCGTTCTGGTATCCACGGCGCTGGTGGAATCATCCAGGATCAGAACCTTCGGCTTTTTCAACAGCGCACGGGCAATACAGAGACGCTGCTTCTGACCGCCGGAGACATTTGTCCCTCCCTGTTCAATCCAGGTATCATATCCATCAGGAAAAGTCTGAATGAATTCATCGGCACAGGCCAGACGGCAGGCATGCCGGATTTCCTCATCGGCGGCATGCTCATTGCCCCAGCAGAGATTCTCTTTAATTGTGCCGGAAAACAGCTCATTTTTCTGCAGAACCATGGCAACACTGCTGCGCAGCGTCTCCAGATCATACCGGCGCACATCCACGCCGCCCACCTTCAGACTGCCTCCGGTCACATCGTAAAGCCTTGGAATCAGCTGCACCAGACTGGACTTGCTGGAGCCGGTTCCGCCCAGAATCCCGATGGTCTGACCCGATGAAAAATGAAGATTGATGTGATCCAGCACCTTTTTATCGGCTTTTGAAGCATAGACGAAGCTGACATCGTCGAATACCATGTCCCCGTCAGGCACTTCCGTAACCGGATTTTCCGGATCGGTAATATCACTTTTCTCCTCAAGAATCTCGGAAATACGTTCCGCTGAAGAAATGGCAATGGTGATCATGGCAAATACCATGGAAAGCATCATCAGGCTCATGAGAATCTGAGTTGCATAATTGATGAGAGCCGTCAGATTGCCTGTGGTCAGCCCCAGATCCGGATTGTTGCCGCTGGCAATAATGGCCTTTGCCCCCATCCAGGAGATCAGAATCATGCAGGCATACATGAAAAACTGCATAATCGGTGAGTTGAAGGCCAGCAGCCGTTCCCCCCTGGCAAATTCCCGGTAGATTTTTTCAGAAATCCCGCGGAACTTCCCGATCTCTCCGTTTTCCTGATTGAAGGATTTGACCACACGGATGCCCCGGACATTTTCCTGAACCACATTGTTCAGTTTGTCATAGGTCTGGAATACCCTGCGAAAAATGGGATTGACTCTGGAGATAATCAGCAGCAGCAAAACCGCCATGATGGGAATTACCACCAGAAAAACCAGAGAAATCTCCCGGTTGATGCGGAATGATACGATCATGGCGAACACAAGCATGACCGGGCCGCGAATGGCCATGCGGATGATCATCTGATATGCATTCTGAATATTGGTCACATCCGTGGTCAGACGGGTAACGATGGATGCGGTAGAGAATTTATCAATATTGGAAAAGGAAAAATTCTGCACATTGTCGTACATATCCTGACGCAGATTTGCCGCAAAGCCTGCGGAAGATCTTGCTGCCATATGTGCAGCAAGCACACCGGTCAGCAGCTGCATCAGAGCAAAAGCAAACAGAATCAGGCCGTATTTC
>JBJELO010000011.1:0-5071 GCA_051879195.1 Lachnospiraceae bacterium | reverse complement strand
GATTATATGCAGCCGGTACAGATTCTTGAACTTCCTGAACGGCCTTTCTTCCATTTTAAGACCAACCGGATCGGTCTGACCCGTGCATTGCTTAAAGGAAGAAATCTCGATAAAATGAAATGCGCTGTATGAGGTTGGTTGAAGGCCATAACAGAACCTGTCAGGGGGTCAGGGGGATTCAGCCGGGTCGATATTCAGAAATCGTAAATTGATGAACAGTATTTCGCAGGTAAAAAGAAAAAGGTAAATGATAAAGTCAGAGACTGCTGTCCGGAGCAGTTTTCTGGCTTTTTTGTTTTCGAGGCTGGCTCTGAACAGTTACGGCTTTTTGGGTTGCATCCTCCGGAAAAAATCAGACAGTGGATATTATTTTGATGCTGTGTTAAAATAACCGCAGAGAAAGATCTGATAAAAGTCTGATGCATGATCGGACAGAATATGAGTCAGATCGGGAATACATTTATCAGGTAAAATCTGATAGGATAAATTTTACGGGAGATAGTCCGAACGATGAATGAGATGAGAACAGATGATGCATCGGCAGCGGGTCAGTTTGCTTTTGACGATGATGAGTATACGGATAAAGAACTGCGGGAACAGAAAAAACAGTTTGAAAAACAGTTACTGGAGCTGGAGCGCCTGCTGGATAAAGATGAGTGGTCGGATGAGGATATGGATTGTGTCCGTTCGGTAAAGGAATCGGTGGAATCATATACTGATACGGGGCGGGAGACGGATGACCATGAGGATGATGTTTATGAGGAGATGACGGATGATACAGCAGAAGAACCGCCCCCAATTAAAAAAGGGATGGTGATATGCGAACAGCCGACGAGCTCTCGTTCGCAGATGAAGGAGACGATCAGGAACAGGCACAGTGACGCACTATCAGCAGGTTGGGAGAAACGTGGTTATGGGGTTTGTAAAGATTCTGGAAATTCTTGTTCCCAATTACTGCCGGATGAAACAAAATCTGTTGCAGAAGAAGAGGATTCTTTTCTGACGAAATACGGGATCAGGCTGCTTTTTTGTGTGCTTTTATTTACAGCAGCATTTCTCCTCTGTTATTTGCAGCTGTATTCTGTAATAGTGGTTTTGATTCTGGCATCAGTTGTTTCAGGGATTGCTTTGATCGGTTTCAGATTCAAGCGCAGTGCAGATGAGAAAAAACAGAAAATCATGGAGGAGAATAGTATACTGAAGCTCTGGAACGAAGTTCTGGAACAAAGGAATGCAGAACTGGAAGAGGAAAAAAAGCATCTGATGTGGGATATAAATAGCTTTGAAAATGGTAATGCCCAACTGGTGAAACAAGTGGATCAGCTGCAGGATGAGAATCGGAAGCTGCAGAAGAAACTTGCCAGGATGTCGGAGGTTCAGGAGCAGATCCGGGTTCTCAAGATTCTGATCAAACAGATCGGCCTCACCAATGAAGAGATTGAAGAGATACTGAAAATGACGGAGGAGGTTAAAAAAGATTTTTTTTCCGAAGAAAGGCTGGAACGGTATATTGCTGAGGTTCTGCAGGTGACAAAAGGACGGAAGGAAAGTGCTCTTTATAAGAAAAAGAAGGAGTATTTTGTCGGGACGAAAGGGGAATTGTTTACTGCGCTCTGCGAAGCGGCGAAAGATTTTCTGATCACAGCGGAAGTTATGTATGATCTTCTGCAGGATTATGGCTCCGGCTGCGATTATTCCAGTGTATGTCTGCTGGCTTCCAAAGCCATGGAAGTGGAAACCCGCGGGAGATATTTTGATTCCTATAAGATTTATCTTGATAAACAGTTCGGCACTGATTACAAAAAATGGCCTAAGAATATGCTGTACTGCGGGGAGCCGGCTGCTTTCTGCAGTATGGGCAATATCCGGAGAATTGTTACCCGCTGTGATCATGAGGGCGTCAGCTATATCCGGAAAAATTTCCTTATTTATGCGAAACAGGAAATGTTCCGGGATACTTTGGGAGATCATATGGAGCAGGAGATTCGGTTTCAGCTGGATTGTATTGACAGCGTTCGGCTGAAATACAGGAATCCGGCAGCTCATTCCAGACTTTTTACTTCAGAAGAGGCAAAAATCTGTCTGTGCTATATTGTGGAGGACGAACAGGTTCTTTTTCATATCATGAAGACTTATAAAATCTGAAGAGCAGAATGTGAAAGGAAGGATGACAGATGAATCATTTGATTAATGAAAAATCGCCGTATCTGCTGCAGCATGCGGCTAATCCGGTGGATTGGTATCCGTGGTGTGCGGAGGCGTTTGAACGGGCTGCGAAGGAAGATAAGCCGGTTTTTCTGAGTATCGGCTATTCTACCTGCCACTGGTGTCATGTGATGGCTCACGAGTCATTTGAGGACGAAGAGGTGGCTGCGGTTCTGAACCGGGATTACATCTGCATCAAGGTGGACCGGGAGGAGCGGCCCGACATCGATGCGGTGTATATGGCGGTCTGTCAGGCTATGAACCGTTCCGGCGGGTGGCCGCTGACGGTGATCATGACGCCGGATCAGAAGCCGTTTTTTACGGCAACGTATCTTCCGAAAAAGCAGAGATTCGGCTATGCGGGGCTGATGGAGGTGCTGGAGAAGGTGAGCGCAGTATGGAAATACAACCGCGGTGAGGCGGTAAGAGTGGGCAGTGTGATCCAGGAGTTCCTCAATGAGGATTACGGGAAGAAAAAGGAACCGGAAACCTCTGCAGAGCCGGATAAGATGCTGCTGCACAGTGCGGTGCAGCTTTTTGTGAAGCAGTTTGATGGACGTTGGGGCGGCTTCGGACCAGCTCCTAAATTCCCGATTCCTCACAATCTGCTTTTTCTGATGCGGTATTCAGTGCTGGAAAACCAGTCCTATGCCATGAAAATGGCGGAGGATACGCTGAGGGCCATGGCAAAGGGCGGAATTTATGACCAGATCGGCGGCGGATTTTCCCGTTATTCCACCGATGAAAGATGGCTGGTTCCTCATTTTGAGAAGATGCTGTATGACAATGCGCTGCTTGCCATGGCTTATCTGAGGGCATTTCGCATGACCGGTAAAGAAGTTTACAGGGATACGGCAGGAAGGACGCTTGATTATGTACTGCGGGAACTGACAGGCCCGGAAGGAGAGTTTTTCTGTGGTCAGGATGCGGACAGTGACGGCGTGGAGGGGAAATACTATGTATTCACCCCGGAGGAGGTCTGTCGGGTTCTGGGTCAGGAGGATGGGCAGGAATTCTGCCGGATTTATGATATTACGGAGAAGGGCAATTTTGAGGGCCGGTCGATTCCCAACCGGATCGGTGCAGGGCTGGTGCAGGACAGAGGGAAAAAGGATGAGAACGGGATGGAAATGCCGGTACAGCAGCCCTGGCCGGCGGACGATGTGCGGTTGAAGAAGCTGTACGAATACCGTCTGAGACGGACCGGTCTGCATAAGGATGATAAAGTGATTCTGTCATGGAACGGCTGGATGACCATGGCATTTGCGCTGGCTGCGCAGACTCTGGGAGATGACCGGTATCTGCAGGCGGCGGTAGATAATGTGGATTTTGTCAGGAAGCATATGACGGGTGAAGACGGACGGCTCTGGCACCGGTGGAGAGACGGTGATGCGGCCCATGCCGGACAGCTGGATGATTACGCGGTGTGGGGACTGGCTCTGTTTGAGCTTTATCAGGTGACGCTGGATCCGGACGATCTGAAAGAAGCTGTATTTTATACCGGGCAGATGATAAAACTGTTTGAGGATGGTGATGCAGGCGGATATTTCATGACGGCATCCGATGCGGAAGCGCTGATTGCCAGACCGAAGGAAACCTATGATGGCGCTGTTCCTTCCGGCAATTCGGCAGCTGCCATTCTTCTGGAAGAAATTGCGGCATGCACCGGTGAGATGCGGTATCGGGAAGCAGCCGACCGGCAGATCTGTTTTCTTACAGACGTTGTCAGGGAATATCCCATGGGCTGCAGTATGAGCCTGCTTGCCCTGACGCAGGCGCTGTATCCGTGGAAAATGCTGATCTGTGTATCAGCCGGACAGAAGTTTCCTGAGGAACTGACTTCTTTATTGAAGGAACAGGAAATCCCCAACCTGACAGTTCTGCATAAAACGGCTGCAAACAGCAGCAGACTGGCGGAAATTCTGCCATTTACCGCAGAGTATCCCGTACCGGCAGAGGGGACGATGTACTATCTTTGCAGAGATGGCATGTGCCTGGCACCGGAAACGGAACTGGAGAAGCTGAAAAAAACGTTGATGAGCTGAAAAGGCAATATAATTCGAAAAAGCATAAGAGAAAAGGATAATTTAATAATATGAAAGGATTAATCGAGCGGGTGAAATCTCTGTTGGATATCAGTATGCTGAAATTTATTATAGTGGGTGTAATTAATACACTGGCAGGTACAGCGATCATGTTTACGGCATACTATGTATTTCATTTCAGCTACTGGGTTTCATCTGCACTGAACTATATTCTGGCCAGCATTCTGAGCTATTTTCTGAATAAATATTTCACCTTTCAGAACAGGGACAGAAGTCCGAAGGTTGTCCTGCGGTTTATTCTGAATATAGCGGTCTGTTATCTGATTGCCTACGGGGCTGCGAAACCGCTGGCTGCCTGGGTTCTGCAGGGGTTTGGCAAGCAGATTCAGGATACCGGAGCCATGCTGACAGGCATGTGTCTGTTCGTGGTGATCAACTATTTCGGACAAAGATTTTTTGCATTTAAAGAATAGCGAAGAGCCTTCGCCCTGTGCAGTGAAAACTGCAGGGCGGAGGCATTTTTGTATTCAGATTAATACACGAATTCTGAAATAGTCCCTTGACAAATAAGAAAAGTATGATATAGTTTGATTGTCAAAACATTTGAATACAAAATAATTTTAAAAGAAAAACATTTGAACTTATAATAGTTTGAAATAGAAATCTTTTGAAAATTGAAATATTTGAATGGTTTTGATTTCTCAGAAGACATGTGAGCTCTGGAGGCAAACTATGATAGGAAAAATTTGCGGAACAGGTTCTTACGTTCCGGATCATTTTCTGGATAACAATGACCTGTCACAGATGGTGGAAACCAGTGA
>JBJELO010000010.1:0-5164 GCA_051879195.1 Lachnospiraceae bacterium | reverse complement strand
CGGGGCTTCCCATGGTACCTCCGGATAAAAGAAATCCCATGAAAACCACATCCATCGGTACAGGTGAATTGATTCGTGATGCTCTGGATAAAGGATATCGGGAGATTTCCATTGCCATCGGAGGAAGTGCTACCAACGACGGCGGGATGGGTGCCATGACAGCACTTGGCGTTCGTTTTCTGGATAAGGAAGGAAATGAACTTGCCGGTGCGGGGGAGGATCTGATAAGGGTTGCTTCCATCGATGTGAGCAGAATCCACCCGGCTGTAGCGGAAACTTCGTTTACGGTGATGTGTGATGTGAATAATCCATTGACCGGTGAACACGGTGCCGCTTATACGTTCGGCATGCAGAAAGGTGCAGATGAAGAAAAGCTGAGGGCTCTGGAAGCAGGTATGAAAAACTATGCCTCGGTGATCAGAGAACAGCTGGGCGTGGATGTGGATGCAATTCCCGGATCCGGCGCAGCAGGCGGTCTGGGTGCGGCTTTGAAGGTATTCCTTCATGCAGATATGAAATCAGGAATCGAAACGGTACTGGATCTGATTGATTTCAATTCCCATCTGGAAGGAACGGATCTGGTCATTACCGGAGAAGGACGTATGGACTGGCAGTCGGCATTCGGAAAGGTGCCGGGTGGTATCGGCCTGCGCTGCAAAGCGAGAAATATCCCGGTCATCGCCATTGTCGGAGGGATGGGAAATGGTGCACAGAACCTGTATGAATACGGAATCTGCAGCATAATACCCACAGTGAACGGTCCCATGCCGCTGGAAGAAGCCCTGGAGCGGGCAGAGGAGCTCTACGCCGATGCAGCAGACCGGATGTTTCGGATGCTGAAAACAGTCATGCAAATTCGATAATATTTTGCGATGATTGCAATTCGGATATAAATGTGATACAATAAATATAAATTTACGTGTAAACAATGCAGATGTCGAATGAATTTGCTTTATGAGGGAATCGGTATGAATGATTTCAAAAAGATGTGGGATTTTCCTGTTAAAGAGGGCGTGACATTTCAGAATGCAAACAGGATTCATCCTCTTATGCAGACCAGAGTAGAAAAGCTGCTCCGGTCTATCCGGAAAGATAATAATGTCCGCCGGCTGATTATTTACGGGAGTTCTCTGCAGTTTTACTGGAGTGTGTTGGAATTACGCTTCTGAATACTCACAGGATAACAAAGCTGGTTGCCATGGTGATGAATCACGGTGCGAATCTGATTATCACAGACTGGATTGACGATCATTCGGAAATGCTCAGCGAATGGGAAGCTGAAACAAGATACAATATGGATTTTCTTGTGGAAAAAAGAAAGCTGGTATTGTCTGGGAACAGGGCGGTTTTCAGTCATAATACAGAAAACATAAAGCAGGGCCGGTGAAGCTACCGGTCACCCACGGGTATAGATCCCACGGGTGACCGGACAGCTTCACCGGCCCTGTCGCATTATGAATATCCCCCGATTGAACCGTTCTGAATCGTTACCGGAAAATCAGTTGATGCTGATATACTTTGCTTTATCTTCTACAGGAACTGCCTGAATCTTCGGAATCTGCAGTGTCAGAATACCGTCCTTGAAAGAAGCGGAGATATCACTTTCTTTCACATCCTTGCCCACATAGAAGCTTCTCTGGCAGCTGCCGCTGAAACGTTCTCTGCGGATGTAATGTCCTGCATCGTCTTTCTGGTCATTGTTCTCGGAACGCTGAGCCTGAATGATCAGGTAGCCGTTCTTTAACTGAGCGTGTACATCTTCCTTCTGGTATCCGGGAAGCTCCAGATCCATCAGATACTTATCATCATATTCTTTTACATCGACACTCATCAGGCCGCTTGTACTGTCAGAGGTGGAATAGCTGTCGCTGAAGGGCTGGAATGCATCTTCAAAGAAATCATTAAAAAATCTGTTTGAAAAAATACTGGGTACTAACATAATCAATTCCTCCTTATATAGATGACTATAGATGGCACATGGAACCGGGAAAGAGGAGAACCTGATTCGGAACGGTTCCGATGTGTTATTTGTTTTATTTGTTATATACGTTATATAACAGTAAGGATGATTTGTCAACCCCTTTTTAAAAAAAACTTTAAAATTTTTCTCTTGACACAGGTACGCTTCCCGTTTATCATAGATAGCAGTTGCGTATCTGTCAGATTTTTACAGATAACAGATGCGTCGGCTGAGTTGCAACCGGAAACCAGAACTTATTTTGAGAAAGGAGGCTGTCACATGGCAATCAATTTATATTTTGCAGCAGATGTTAGAAGGTTTTCAGATTTTGAATTTTGTAAATATATCAGTCAAACGGACAGCCGGTTCTGTATCTGGCAGAGATTCTGACGCTTATTTTTGTCGGGATAATTCTGAATTACCAGCCGCGGTTCGTATGGACTGCGGCTTTTTTGCGCTGTGACACCGTTTTTCTCACAGCGTGTTGGCATATCTGCCGCAGTTTCATAGGAACACATACATATCCGAGGGTCCGGGTGACCTTCGGATTTTTTTATATCTGTTTAACGAGGGGAGGAAGATCATTCATGAAACCATTGACACATTACATGAGGCGTTACTGGAAGCTGTATCTGTTCGGCCTGGCTGCCATGCTGATCAGCATCTGTCTGGACATGATGTCGCCGCAGATCACGAAACATATTATCAATGATGTGATCATCGGCGGCCGGATGGAACTGCTGATGAAGCTGCTGCTTGGCCTGGTTGGAATCGGGCTGGGGCGGGCCGTTTTTCAGTACGCCAAGGAATTTACATATGATTATGTGGGGATTACGGTGGGCCGTGACATGCGGCGGGACCTGTTTCATCACATTCAGTCTCTGTCCATGGACTTTTTTGACGAACACAATACGGGCGAGCTGCTTTCCAGAATGAAGGATGACGTGGACAGGGTCTGGGTCGCTGTGGGATTTGTCGGTATTCTGGCGGTGGAGGCGCTGGTCCATACGGTGACGGTTCTGTTCTGTATGTTTCAGATCAGTCCGCTGCTTACGCTGATTCCTCTGATGGTGCTGCCTGTGATCGGAGTCTGCGCTGTCCGGATGGAGCGGAAGCTGGGAGTGGTATTTGATGAAATCAGCGAGGAGACCGCCAGACTGAATACCATTGCACAGGAGAATCTGTCCGGCGTCCGTACGGTAAAAGCATTTGCCAGGGAATCGTATGAAATTGAGAAATTTAACAGTCATAATAAACAATTCTATCATCTGAATATGCAGGATGCCAGAATTACAGCCAACCATCAGCCGGTGATTTCCTTTCTGGGGAAGGTGATGCTGCTGTCGGTAATCATAGCGGGAGGTTTTCTGGTAATCGGAGAGAAACTGTCACTGGGAGAACTGGGAGCTTTTTCCGAATATGCCAATAATGTAATCTGGCCCATGGAAATTCTGGGCTGGCTCAGCAGCGATATTGCCTCTGCCTTTGCATCCTGGAAAAAGATCCGCAGGGTGGGAGATACGCAGCCGGTGATCTGTTCGCCGGAAAACCCGGTAAACAGTTCCGTAAAAATCCGGGGAGATCTGGTATTTGATCATGTATCGCTTGAGAAAGATGGACATGCCATTCTGGGAGATATCAGTTTTTCTCTGCACCCGGGCAGTACGCTTGGTATCATGGGCGTGACCGGCTCGGGAAAGACCACCATCGTGAATCTGCTGCAGCGGTTTTATGATGTCACCGACGGCAGGATTGTGCTGGACGGAACGGATATCCGTGAAATGCCGCTGGACCGGCTGCGGGCAGCCGTTTCGGTGGTATCGCAGGATGTTTTCCTGTTTTCCGATACCATAGACCGGAATGTAAAGACCGGGCGGAAGGCGCAGATGGATTCGGAAACGGTGAAATGGGCCGTGAAAAAGGCCGGGGCACACCGGTTTGTCAGCCGTCTGTCTCAGGAATACGAAACTGTGGTGGGAGAACGGGGCGTCGGACTTTCCGGCGGACAGAAGCAGCGCCTGTCCATTGCCCGGGCCATTGCCCGGCATGCGCCGGTACTGGTGCTGGATGATGCAACCTCCGCGCTGGATATGGAAACGGAAAAAATGCTCCAGAAAAACCTGAAGGAAGTGGGTGAGACGACGAAAATCATTATCGGTCACCGGATTTCTTCTGTCAGGGATGCGGATGAGATCCTGATTCTGGACCACGGCCGGGTAGTGGAGCGGGGAACCCACGAGGAACTGATGAAGCAGAAAGGAAAATATTATGAAACCTGGTGCGTCCAGTACGGAGACAATACCGGGGAAAAAACGGATGAACCGGAAGAAAACAGTAAGAACGAAAATAAAAGGAACGAAAACAGAAGGAACGAAAACAGAACAAACGAAAATAGCAGGAAAGAAACAATATCAGGAGAGGGGGAATTGATATGTCGGTAAATTCAGCAGGGCAGGATGAACTGCAGCGTGAGGTTCCCAAAACGGAAACCCTGCTGCGGCTGTTTGGGTACCTGCTTGCCTGTAAAAAGGAACTTGTAATTGCAGTGGCATTTACGCTGGTTACACTGGTGATTTCACTGGTGTCGCCGCTGATGATCGAACAGGCGGTAGATGTTTATGTGGCAGGCAGAGATGTGAACGGGCTGCTGCGGCTTTCTGCTGCGGCGCTTGTATTGTTTTTGATTTTCTGGATCAGCACACGCCAGAGCATGATGATCATGGAGGATGTGACCAACCGGGTGCTGCTGACCATTCGCGGGGAACTGTATGCCCACGTACAGTCCCTGAGCTTTCATTTTTTCGACAGCAGACCAACCGGGAAAATTCTGGCCCGGATTATCGGCGATGTGAATTCGCTGAAGGAGGTACTGGCGGACAGTGTGACAAAGCTGATACCGGATCTGCTGACGGTGGCAGGCGTAGCGGCCATTATGCTTGTGAAAAACTGGAAACTGGCCATGTCAGCGCTTCTTATGCTGCCGGTGCTGGTTGTGTGTATGTTTGTACTTCAGTATAAATCCCACAAACTGTGGCAGATCAGAAGAAAGAAAAGCTCCAATATGACAGCGTTTATCCATGAGGATATTTCAGGGATCCGCGTGATTCAGAGTTTTGCGGCAGAGAAAGAAACGGAAGAGGACTTTTACATATTTTCCGAGGAAGACCGGACCAGTTTTGTCAATGCGGTAAGGGTGGCCGATCT
>JBJELO010000009.1:0-67616 GCA_051879195.1 Lachnospiraceae bacterium | reverse complement strand
AACAAGACATTAACAGAGCTTTGAATATTTAGTCTGGCTTCGTGAAACAACCCTATCTGTGCAATCTTCCCTCTTGACAAACTGGAATAATGTGGTAGAATAAAATTCTTAATAAATTTTTATAAAACAAATCTGACTGTATCTCTGCGACAATTGCCGCAGATTCTTTTTTAACCTGTTGGTTAGCACTCGATTGGTTAATTGGCTGATAGAACAGAGCACAATGATACATTGCTCCGGGCCGGGCAGATTTATGTAAAAGCAGATACAGTCGGGCACAGTACAGGCAAGGAGTTGGAGAGATGTCGATTATTTCAGTACTTTCAGGCCCCGTGATCGGAGCAGTCATAGGATATTGTACAAATTACATTGCGGTGAAGATGCTGTTTCATCCCAGAAATCCGGTTTCTGTGGGAGGGCATACCCTTCCGTTTACGCCGGGGATCATTCCCAAGAGGAAAAAGGATCTGGCGAAAGCTGTGGGCAAGGCCGTTGAGGATGAACTGTTTGGCGGGCAGGAGGTAAAGGATATCCTGCTGGCAGATGAAACACGCCGGGTGGTTGCGGAAGGCCTTTACAGCCAGATGGAGAAGTTCATAAACAGTGACCGTACTGTGCAGGAACTGCTCTGCGAAATGAGCGGCCCCGAGGCATATGAGGAGAAAAAAGAAATCCTTGGCAGTATTCTTACGGATAAAATTACAGAAGGCATTGTCAGCATGGATATCGGGCAGGTGATTACCGATAAGGGAACCTCTTTTATCGGTGAAAAGATGAACAATCCGCTGCTTGCCATGTTTATGACGCCTGATACGATACAGGCAATTGCCTCTCCCATAGGAGATCAGGTTGTCAGCTACGTTGAGACAGAGGGCAGAGAAAAGATTGCGGAGTATGTTTATGCGGAAATCAGTGCTCTGGAGCAGAAACAGCCCGCAGAGCTTCTGGGCGGTATGGAGGGCAGCAGGCCTGCTCTTATGGAAAAGCTTCAGGAGATGTACAGCGGCTTCGTGGAAGAACATGCGGATGCCGTGGTAAAACAGTTCAGGATCCGGGAGATTATTGAAGACCGGATTGCAGGCATGAGCAACAAAGCTCTCGAGGATCTGGTGCTTTCCGTCATGAAGAATGAACTGGGGATGATCGTCAATCTGGGAGCGGTCATCGGAGCTGTGATTGGTATAGTTAACATTTTCATTTAAATTTTCAATACTGGAGGTAATGCATATGGGTAAAGGATTATTTATTAATGATGAGAATCTGAACAAGGATGCGGATCTGGGCCTTTTGTCCGATGAGATGACATTTCGAAGATATTTTACCGGAGCAATGAATACGAAAAAGATTTTCAGCAGAATGTCCACCGGTAATTATATTACCATTGAAATTATTGAAAGACTGATTGAAAAAGGCCATGAGAAGGATGTGCAGGAGGATGGCAGCGACCGGATCTACCTGAAGGATCTGGCAGCTCATTTCAAGATTCCCATGTATAAGGTGTCGGAGATTGTCAGGGATATGAGTGAGAGAGGGATGGTAACCTGGACTCATGACGGAAAAGGCGAGGAAGGAACTTATATCATTCTTACGGAAAGCGGCATGAAGGCTGCCAAAGAACAGCAGGCAATTCTGAAAGAATTTTATTCTCATGTTATTGAACGTTTTGGGAAAGATAAATTTGTGGAACTGCTCGGTCTGATGGCGGATCTGGATCAGGTGATGGAATCCGAGCTGGATCAGATGGAAGAGAAAGAAAACGCAGGTGAATAACAGCTGCCTGCTGTGAAATACAGGGAGACAGGATGGAAATTATCGCACATATTCATACAGATTTCCCGGCGAAATTCGGGATACCCCGCCAGAGCGGGCTGGTGGAGGAACTGAAGGGCAGGATTGTATTTGAACCGGAGTACCGCAATCCGGACGCATTCCGGGGGCTGGAAGGCTTTTCTCATATCTGGCTGCTCTGGCAGTTTTCAGGTACCAAACGTCATTCCTGGTCCGCTACTGTAAAACCACCCCGTCTTGGCGGCAATAAACGCATGGGTGTTTTTGCGACCCGCTCGCCATTTCGGCCCAATGATATCGGTCTGTCTTCTGTTCGTCTGGAGAAACTGGAATATGATCCGAAACTGGGTCCTGTGCTTTACGTAGCCGGAGCTGACCTGATGGACGGAACTGCTATTTACGATATCAAACCGTATCTTCCCTACACGGACAGTCATCCGGATGCATCGGCCGGTTTTGCCGGAGAAGTTCTGGATTACGCGCTGGAAGTGATATTTCCTGAAGACCTGCTGAACATGATACCGGAAGAAAAAAGGAAAGCAGTCATCGAGGTCCTCAAACAGGATCCAAGACCTTCCTATCAGGATATCCCGGATCGTCGTTACGGTGTGGAATTTGCCGGATATGATGTGCGCTTTACCGTACAGAATCAGGTACTTACCGTATGCGAGATTGTGGATCTGCACGGAGGAAGGGCGAAGCAAAGTTGATGCAACTGTTTGCAGGCAGACATGGAATTTGCAGACAGGCAAAAAATACAGACGGGTATAAAATTTACAGACAGGTATAAGAAGAGATACGAATCCGATGAGAAATTCGTATCTCTTTTTGTCTATCCAGTATTTTTGTTTTTTCGTGAATTCATTTTTCACTTTTTCATAGAATTTTGCTTCTTCTGCGATATTTTTTATTTCTTTTGAAAATACTCTTTCACCAGTTTTACCACGGTTCCCGATAAGAGGAACAGAGCGATCAGGTTGGGGATGGACATGAGGCCGTTGAAGGTCTCCGCGATGCTCCACAGAAGTCCCAGGTCTACTGTAGCTCCCAGAATGGCCACCAGAGAATATACGACCATAAACGGTTTGATGACCTTTGATGACAGCAGAAATTCGATGCAGCGTGCGCCATACAGTCCCCATCCGATGATGGTGGAGAAGGCAAAGCAGCAGAGGGCGACGGCTGTGAAGATGGACACCCAGTTGCCGTAGGTGGCAGTGAAACCTGCAATTGTCAGCTCGGCTCCGGCAGCGCTGCCGTAACCAACCGGAGTGCCGCTGCACAGAATGACGAGTGCTGTCAGGGTGCAGATTACAATGGTATCGGTAAATACTTCAAAAATTCCGAAAAAGCCCTGTTTGACAGGTTCCTGCGTATCGGCACATGCATGGGCGATGGAGCCGGTACCCAGGCCTGCTTCATTGGAAAAGATGCCTCTGGCAACGCCTTTTTTCATGCTCATGAAAAGACTTCCCACAATACCGCCGGTTACGGCACCAGGGTGGAATGCGCCGTTTATAATGGAGCAGAATACACCGGGAACACGATCAGGATTCAGCAGAATCACTCCCAGAGAGAGGATGATATAGAACAGAGCCATGAAAGGAACCAGCTTTTCGGTGACTTTGCCGATTCGCTTGATGCCTCCCAGTAGCACCAGTCCCACCAGAACAGCAAGTATGATGCCCAGAATCAGGTTCAGGGTACCCACGGAGGAGTCGGAGATGATGCCGTAATTCATCAGAGCGGAATCAATGGCAGTGGTGATCGTATTGACCTGCGTAGCGTTGCCTGTGCCGAATACGGTCAGTACACCGAAAGCGGCAAAGAGATAAGCGAGCCAGTGCCAGTGCCTGGCCAGTCCGTTTTTGATGTAATACATGGGACCGCCGACCAGGTCACCCTCCTCGTTGCGCTCACGGAAATGGACAGCCAGTGTTACTTCGGAAAATTTGGTGCACATGCCCAGCAGAGCGGAAATCCACATCCAGAAGATGGAGCCGGGACCGCCCAGAGCGATGGCTCCGGCCACACCGGCGATATTGCCGGTTCCGACTGTGGAAGCCAGAGCTGTGCAGACTGCCTGAAAAGGCGTCATGGCTCCGTCGGAGGCCTCTTTTTTACGGAAAACCCGGCCAATCGTTACCTTAATGGCATAGGGGAATTTACGGATCTGTATAAAATGCGTGCGGCAGCTTAAGTAAAGACCTACACCGATGATGCAGATCATGGCCGGAACGCCCCAGATGAAATCGTTCACGGCAGAATTGATCATTTCAATTGTTTCCAGCATATTCATACCTTTCTGTTGTACTTATTCTGCAGCTGTTCAGGGGCAGGGGGACTGCTGCGGTATTCTGATCTGCAGTGCAGTAAAACAAATGATACCACATTGTAACATAAAAGTACAGAAAAAGGCGATTTTTGTGGGAAAATGAGGTTACATCAACCTCAGCCGGGCTGGAAAAATTTCTTGCACTTGTTTTTTTCATGTGATATACTTTGTATGAAATGAAATCTTGTATGGAGTGCGGATGCCGTCAGGTATCCGGGCAAGAGGGAACCGGGTGAGAATCCCGGACGATCCGGTCACTGTATTCAGCGAGTTAATTCCAGTTTGCCATTGCAGTTTGTACTGTGAGAAGGCGGAAGAAGATGTTATTTGCTGTAAGTCAGGAAACCTGCTTCATACTGGTAAAGATGAACTTCCGAAGAAAGCGCATCTTACGAATGACATTCGCGATCAGCCGTGAAGTTTCCTGTCGTACAGAAGATATCCAGATGGTCAGAAATTGAGTGAGTTTGCCTGCTTCCATGCAGGCTTTTTCTTTGGAATAATCTGAAAATTTCAAAATTTAGACAATTACGGAGGAAAAAAACATGGCAAAATCAAGATTTGCAAAAAAGGCAATGGCGCTGATCCTGGCGGCAGGTATGACATTTTCACTGGCTGCATGCGGAGGAACTGGGGACAACTCCGGAGACAGCAACAGAAAGGATGCCAACAGCATTGTGGAAGACAATCAGGCAACCGATTCCGCTTTGAATGAAACAACAGAAGAGACAGAAGCAGTATCTGCCAAAAAGACAGAGTATCCGCTGACGATTACTACTTATGGAACCGATGGCAAGGAACTGACAACAGTTTATGATAAAGCACCGGATAAGGTCCTGGCTGTTTACCAGGGCAGCATTGAAACCATGCTGGCACTGGGACTGGAGGATCATATCATAGCAGCAGCCGGTCTGGATAATGAAGTTCCCGACGATCAGAAGGAGGCATTTTCCAAACTGAACTATCTGGATGAATTCACTCCTTCTCTTGAGACTGTGACCATGCTGGAGCCGGATATGATTTTCTCATGGGGTTCTCTGTTCGGTGAAAAAACACTTGGTGAAGCAAAAGGCTGGGTTGATAAGGGAACCAATATTTATATGAATACCAATACTCATCCCAAGGATGGAGATACTCCCTATGCGAAAACTTTGGAGAATGAATATAATGATATTCTGAACATCGGTAAGATTTTTGACGTGCAGGACAAAGCGGAAGCAATTGTCAGCAATATGCAGGATACCATTGAGAAAACAAAGGCGGCTGCAGCTGATATGAGTGAAAAACCGGATGTACTGATTCTGGAGTACAGCTCAGACAGCTATTATAATTATGGTGCCAATACTCTGGGCGGAGACATGGTTACGCAGCTGGGAGGCAATCTGGCAAACCCTGATGGCAGTACCCTTGGTAAAGAGGATATCATCAATGCAAATCCCGATGTGATTTTTGTTGTTTATATGCCTTATGCAGGAGATGATCCGGAAACAGTGAAACAGACCAATCTTGATTATATTCTGAAAGATGAATCACTTGCAAGTCTGGATGCAGTGAAGAATGACAGAGTCATTCCGATTATGCTGAGTGAAATGTACGCAAGTGCGACACGTACTCAGGACGGTATTGAAACGATTGCGAAAGGGCTGTATCCCGATCTGAATCTGGGAGAATAGGAGCGCAGTAACCATGCAGGATAAATCAAAAAAGAGAAGCGGCGCTTTTTATCTGCTGGCAATGGTTGTACTGTTTGTGCTACTGATCTTTTCCATACTGGCTTCCATTACATTCGGCAATGCCGATATTTCGCTGAAGGAAGTATACAGTGTTGTTTTTTATAAACTGTTCCATATGAAATCCTTTAATATATTTTCTGATCCGGTGCATGACGTGGTATGGCTGATCCGTCTGCCCAGAGTTTTGCTGGCAGTAGCTGTCGGGATGGGGTTATCCGTCTGCGGTGTTATTATGCAGGCTGTAGTAAAAAATCCTCTGGCGGATCCTTACGTGCTGGGTATTTCTTCCGGCGCATCCCTCGGTGCAACACTTGCAATTATGTTGGGAATAGGATCTTTTCTGGGACAGAATTCCGTAGGAATTGCCGCTTTTCTTGGGGCAATGGGAGCTTCCTTTGCGGTTATGTTTATCTCCGGCATAGGGGGCCGCTCCAATGCAGGAAAGCTGATTCTTGCAGGTATGGCGATCAGTTCGGTCTGCTCTGCCTTTTCCAGTTTTGTGCTTTACATAGCCAATGATAAAAACGCCATGAGTGAAGTGACATTCTGGACCATGGGGAGCCTTGCCGGTGCAAAATGGGGAAAAGTGGCTGTTGTATTGCCTGTTATTATTATCGGGGTTCTGTTTTTCTGGACACAGTACCGGAATCTGAACCTGATGCTGCTGGGGGATGAGGTATCGATTACACTGGGAACAGATTTGCATAAGGTGCGCAATATGTATATGATCGTCTCAGCTCTCATGGTGGGATTTGCTGTATATGCTGCAGGAATGATCGGGTTTGTGGGTCTGATTATCCCTCATGCCATACGTATGATTTTTGGTACGGATCATAAAAAAATGATTCCGCTTTGTGCTCTGACCGGCGCGATTTTTCTGATCTGGAGTGATGTGGCCTGCAGAATCATTCTGCCTAATTCAGAGATGCCCATCGGTATCCTGATTTCCATTATCGGTGCACCCTGCTTCATCTATCTGATGGTTCGCAGATCATATGGTTTCGGGGGTGGTAAATCATGAGAATAGATACAGAAAATGTCAGATTATCCTATGGTGCAAAGGAAATCCTGAAAGGAATTTCTCTTGAAGTTCCCGAAAAACAGTTTGTGGGAATCATCGGACCCAACGGCAGCGGAAAATCCACCATGTTAAAATGTATTTACCGCGTTTTAAAGCCTTCGGGCGGGTGTGTCCGTCTGGATGGCGAAGATATGGATGGAATCAGTTACCGCAATTCTGCGAAAAAGATGGCGGTGCTGGCCCAGCATAACTATTACAACTTTGAATTTTCCGTCCGGGAGGTTGTACTGATGGGGCGTGCGCCTCATAAAAAAGCGCTTGAGAGAGATAATGCAAAAGATTACGAAATTGTAGATGAAGCGTTGAAAACAGTGGGAATGTATGATTTTATTGATCGGGATTTTTCCACGTTGTCCGGCGGGGAACAGCAGAGGGTGATTCTCGCAAGGGCGCTGGCTCAGCAGACCCCCTGTCTGATTCTGGATGAGCCCACCAATCATCTGGATATTACACATCAGCTTCAGCTGATGCGCATGGTAAAACAATTGAATGTAACAGTGGTTTCCGCAATTCATGATCTGAATATTGCTGCCATGTTCTGCGACCGTCTCTATGTTCTGAAAGATGGAGAGATTGTCGGATGCGGCAGAACGGAAGAGGTACTGACCCGTCAATTGATATCCGATATTTACCATGTGGAAACGGAAATTGTAAGAGATCACAACGGACAGATGCATATTCTGTATGTATGAATTACAGTCTGACATCTGACTGTCAGGAGGAGGAATATGAACGTAGGAATTGTTACCTGCATTCGTGCCAATGATGTGTGCACAGGATCGGCATGTCTGGATGCCTTTTACGACAAAAACGCGTCTTTCTCCCGATATGGACGGGATGTCAGACTTGGGGCTTTTATGACCTGCAATGACTGCAGGGACAAACAGCCTCTGGAGCCGGAAGAAGATCCGGGTATTCAGGAAAAACTGGAATGTCTGGTAAAGAAAAATGTCCAAATTATGCATGTGGGAGTATGTTCCTGGTTCGAAAACGAAAACCATCAGTGGTATTTGTGCCCGCGGATGAGAAAAATCTGCCAAATGATGGAAGAAAGAGGAATTCGCGTTGTTCAGGGAACTCATAAAGGCCGGGTACCATTTTTATAGAATCGGGAGATGCATATGGCTGTTTATTTACTGGATGAGGATATCTGGTTTCCGCCGCCGGCAGGTGCTGACGAGGACGGTTTGCTGGCGGTGGGAGGGGATCTGAGGCCGGAGCGGCTGCTTCTGGCCTATTCCAACGGGATTTTCCCCTGGTTTAATGATGATGCGGAGATTCTGTGGTGGTGTCCGCATGAGCGGTTTGTGATTTTTCCGGAAGAGATCCGGATATCAAAATCAATGAAAAAATTTATGCGGAAAACGACTCTCAAAGTGACTCTGAACCATGATTTTGATGAGGTGATTGAGCACTGCAGAAAACTTCGGGAAACGAACGTGGGAACGTGGATTACCGACGGCATGGAAGCGGCGTACAGGGAACTCCACAGAATGGGGTATGCCGCAAGTGTGGAGGTCCGTGAGAGGGAACAGCTGGTGGGCGGACTGTACGGCGTCGTTCTGGGGCGGTGTTTTTTCGGGGAAAGCATGTTTTCTCTGGTTCCCAATGCGTCAAAGCTGGCGCTGATCTGCCTTTCGCAGTATCTGCAGCGGCTGGGGTTTTACATGATTGACTGTCAGTTTCATACGGCTCATCTGGAAAGCATGGGAGGCCGTTTCATATCTTATGAAGAATATATGAGTTACGTGGAAAAAGGCATGGAAGAAGAAATAATCACGGAGACTGATTGAGGATTTCTTTTCGTTTTTTCCAGTCAGGCAGGAAAAGGTCCATATAATAATAGAAACGTTTGCTGTGATTGGGGACAATCAGATGACACAGTTCGTGGACAATGACGTATTCGACGCATTTCAGAGGTTTCTGCGCCAGATACAGGTTCAGCCAGATACGTTGTTCGGCTGTATTGCAGGTGCCCCATCGGGTTTTCATGGCTTTGATATGAACTTCTTTGGCGTGGACTCCCATGATCGGTTCCCAGTGGGAAAAAATCTGAGGAATCATCTCTTTCAGCTGCAGTCGGTACCATTCAGTGATCAGTTTTTTCCTCTGCTCCACCGTGCTTTCCGGATGAACGTAAAGCTGGATGCAGTTGGCATATACCTCCACATTTGGTTTCACATTGGTTGTAATGACATTAAGAAAAAGAGGATGCCCCCACAGGTAATGGGTTTCCCCCGTCAGATAACGTCTGGCAGTGACTTTCTGTTTCAGGGAAGTTCCTGCCAGTTTCTTTTTTTTATTGCGGATCCAGGAGATCCGGCTCTGCGCAAATGCGGCAATTGTTTCCTCGGGCATATCCAGAGGTGCGGAAATACGGATACTTCCGTCATCCGGAAGGATCCGCAGATACATGTTTTTTATAGGCTTTCGTTCGATCAGTATGGTAAATTCCTCGACCGTAATCTCTTTCATCTGGCTGGATTCGTTCTGCATATTTCACTTCCTGGAGATAGTCACTTGTTCAATGGAAAAATAAACTTCTAACTATAGTATAATATAAACCTGTGAAAAAGAAATTAGAAAAAATTCATTTTTTTCAAGTTTTTTTCGGTAAAATTATGCAAAAAAGAAGCGGGAAAATATAGTCTGAAAACGATTTGAAAAGTTTTATAAAGGAAATGTCCCAGCAGATAAAAATTACATATTCAAAATAGCTAAACTGTAAAAAAATGAAAAGAACATGTCATTTTTAACGAAATAAAAATATTTTTCATTTCATGAAGCAAGATTTACAAAAATAATACAAAAAACACAAATATCAATTGGAATTATGTACTTAAAAATATACATAATATCTAAAAATAAATAAAAATTACACTAAATCATACATAATATCTAAAAAAGAACATTTCAAATTGTGAACATTACCGATATACAAATGAAAAAATATTTCATAAAATGTATACAGATTTTACAGATTAAACAGATTGATAAAACTGTTTATCGTAAAAAATGCCCCAATGATGAAAATCAATTTCATCTTCTGCATGGTGAAATGAAGATGGAGGGGGCGCAGCAGCATTCATATTCTATTTTAAGAAAGGAGAGGGATTTATGAAGAAAATCTCAAAACTTGCAGCACTTTTACTGACAATGGCATTGCTGGCAACCGGTTTTACAGGCTGCGGCGGCGGAAGCAAAGACACAAAGGATCCCGCAGCAGCGAATGAATCCGGCAGCAGTACACCTGCAGCAGCTGTTTCAGATGGTTCTCTGAAACTTGCGATCACAACCGGTGATGGCTCTTCTACAGATGATAAGATTCCCACACCCTGGTACAACCGCCAGATGGCAACCAATCTGATGTTCCGTTCTCTGCTTCTTGCTGACAGTTCCCTGGAAAAGACTGAACCGGATCTGGCTGAAGTTGTTGTTTCGGAAGATGGTATGACTTATACCGTAACCCTGAAAGAAGGACTGAAATGGTCAGACGGAGAAGACCTGACAACAGATGATGTGATCTTCTCTATTGAAACCGCTTTGAAAACTGCAACAATCAACTCTATTTATACAGCGGCATTTTCCAATATTAAAGAAATGAAAGCTGACGGCAATGTTCTGACAATCAGCATGACAACGCCTTATGCATCCATGATGAATGTATTATCACAGTTTGCGATCCTGCCCAAACACTGCCTGGAAAATGCAGATCCCTTGTCTCTGGACAGTGATGCTTTCTGGCAGAATCCTGTATGCTCCGGCATGTTCTGCCTGGATGAACTGAACAAAGGCAACTACTTCACTCTGAAGCTGAATGAGTATTATGAAGGTACCGCACCCAAAATCACAAAAGTTACCGTATACTTTGTAACAGACTTCATTACTGCTGCTCAGGCAGGCAATGTTGACTATGTGTACGGCAATGATGCCGGGCTGGTTGAGGAACTGGGTAAGATGGACAACTTCACTTCCAATGAAGTGGATGTACTGTTCTACAAATATCTGATCTTCAACATGAAGGGCACAGACGGTAATGAGAATGAAGCAATGCAGAGCCTGGAAGTACGTAAGGCTTTAATTGAAGCAATCGACCGTGCTACTCTGGCAGGCTTATATCCCAATGCAACAGTTCTGAACTCCGGCGTACCGGATGATCACGAAGCATACAACGGATATTCCTATACATTTGATGCAGAAAAGGCAAAAGCCGATATCGCAGCATCCGGTTACGATATGAGCCGTACTCTGAAAATCTGCTACTACAACAATGACCAGACTTCCATCGACCTGATCAACATGATCGTTTATTATCTGGAACAGGCCGGCCTGAAGGTTGAAGCAACACTGTCCAACGACGGTACAACCGATCTGTTTACCACCCGTGATTACGATATCGGTTTCAAGGGCAAATCATCCTTCTCAATCGATGAATGGTATACAGAATACATGAGCACCGATGCGTTGTTCAAGAACATTTTCGGCGGAGAAACTACTTTCGACGAGATCATTTCCAGACTTTCCTCGGCAACAGACGCTGCAGACAGAGATGAAGTTCTGAAAGAACTGCAGGGAATGGAACAGGAATACATGTACAAAGTTCCGTTATTTACAGTTGGTACTTACGTATTCACAAGCAGCAATGTAAAGGTTCCGGAGGGCGTAACCTTCTGTAATCCTCTTTACAGCTGCGACCTCGATTTTGAAAACTGGGAACTTGCAAAATAGGCTCTTCCCAAAATCCTGTTATAATCGTGTAGCATAAATAATGTAGCATAATGAAAATGGGATGCTGCAGAATGAACCAGCCATTGTTTTGCGGCATCCCGATTTACATACCGGAAAAATGCAGTTGGAAAACTTTTCCGGTTCCTCCGGCGAAAGCCGGATCCAGGAGGGATTACATGCTCAAATATATCGTCAAAAAACTGCTTATGATGATTCCCATGCTGTTTCTCATCAGCATTATCGTATATTTTTCACTGAATTTAACGGGAATTGACCCGATCAACTTTATGGTAAGCCCGGAAGTACTTTCCGCAAATCAGGACAATGTGGAGGCCCTGAGAGAATCACTGGGTCTGAATGATCCGCTGATCGTACAGTATTTTCGCTGGCTCGGCGATTGCCTGCACGGCAATCTGGGATATTCCTTTGACGGTACCCCCATTTCTTCTCTGATTGCTGACCGCCTTCCCTATACCTTTGAGCTGGCAGGATATTCTCTTGTTTTATCTGCAGTCATCGGTATTGGCATCGGTATTATTTCCGCAATCCGTCAGAACGGTATCATCGATTACATCGGACGTGTACTGGCCGTACTGGGACAGGCAGTTCCTCAGTTCCTGGTTGGTATCATTCTGATTCAGATCTTTTCCATCAAGCTGGGATGGTTTCCTTCCGGCAACCGTGTCAGCCCGGATGCCGCAAGTCCGCTGGCAGATGCATTTTTCCATCTGTTCCTGCCGGTACTGACACTGACCATCGGTATGGTAGCAGTGCTGATGCGCTACGCCAGAAATACCATGCTGGATGTACTGAACAGCGATTACATAAAAACGGCACGTTCCAAAGGTATCCCGGAATGGAAGGTTTATCTGAAACATGGTTTCCGCAATGCCATGAAACCGGTTCTGGTTATTCTGGTGTTCCGTATTCCCATGCTGGTAGGCGGTTCCGTTGTCATTGAAACGGTATTTTCCTATCCCGGTATCGGTCTGACCATGACAAATGCAATTACATCCATGGATTATCCCGTGGTTCTGATTACAACACTGATTATTGCCGCAGCCATGCTGATCTGTTCCTTTATGGTGGATGTGCTGAATGCGCTGCTGGATCCCAGAGTGCGTCTGGGTGAATAGGAGAGGAGGAACAATATGAGTAACAATGGATCTGCAGTAAGTATTAAAGAGCAGAATAAGAGTGCTGCTTCCTCTCTGATGAAAAAGAATATCCGCAAATTCATGAATAACAGACTGGCTCTGTTCGGCCTGATCGTCATCGTTGTCATGACAGTTGCCTGTGTAGCGGGCGCCATTGTGGGAGTTGACTATAATACACCGAATCCTGCGATACTAAAACAGGCCCCCGGCGGAGAACATATCTTTGGTACGGATACCATCGGACGTGATCTGTTTGCCAGAGTTCTCTACGGCGGATGCTATTCCATCCTGATCGGCGTGTTCTGTTCCGTGTTAAGCTCTGTAATCGGTGCGGTTCTGGGCGCTGTTGCCGGATATTTTGGCGGCAGGGTTGACTCTCTGATCATCCGAATTTCTGAAATTTTCCAGGCATTTCCGCAGCTGGTGCTGGTTATGATGCTGGTTGCCCTGATGAAACAGCGCGGACTCGGAAATCTGCTGTTCATTTTCGTTGTAACCGGCTGGATGACTACCTTCCGTATGGTCCGTAATGAGTTTATGTCACTGAAAACGGAAACCTATGTTAAGGTCTGCGAAGCGTTCGGCATGTCAAAGAGCAGTATCATGTTCAAACAGATTCTGCCTAATGTGATGTCACCGATCATCGTATCCACCACAACAAACGTTGCATTCTTCATCCTGCAGGAGGCTGCTCTCTCCTTCATCGGTCTGGGCGTTGCGGACAGTACTCCTACCTGGGGCAATATTCTGAATGCGGCAAAATCCGTATCGGTTGTTACGAATCAGTGGTGGATCTGGGTGTTCCCCGGTCTGGCAATCAGTTTGTTTGTTCTGGCAATCAACTTCTTCGGTGATGGTCTCAGAGATGTTCTGGATCCCAAGCAGCAGTAAGGAGGTACCAAATGAGTCACGAAGCGGATACAAAGAAAATAATTCTCGATGTGAAAAATCTGAACACTACCTTTGTTTCAGATAAAAAAGAAGTAAAAATCGTCAAAGATGTATCTTTTCAGCTGAAAAGAGGCTCCTGCCTGGCTGTTGTAGGGGAATCGGGCTGCGGTAAAAGTGTAACCATGAATTCCATCATGCGTTTTACCGGCAGAAATGCCATCGTAAAAGCAGATCGGATTCAGTACAATGCTCTGCGAAACGGTGAAGTGACAGAATACCATCTGGAGAAAATCAAAAAGCCCAACGGACCTGAAATGCGTGCACTGCGCGGGCCGGATATGTCCATGGTATTTCAGGATCCCATGTCTTCTCTGAATCCCGTTTACAAGGTGGGCGATCAGGTTGCGGAAGGTCTTCTGCAGCACAACAAAGGTATGAAGAAAGCGGAAGCAAGAGAAAAGGTACTGGAAATGTTTAAAAAGCTGGGAATTCCGGATCCGGAAAACAGAATGAACTGTTATCCCCATGAATTTTCCGGCGGCATGAAACAGCGTGTAGTTATCGCCATTGCCATGATCTGCAATCCGGAACTGATCATCTGCGATGAGCCTACTACTGCACTGGATGTTACCATTCAGGCTCAGATCATGGAGCTCCTGAAAGATCTGCAGATCAAGGAAGGAAAATCCATTATTCTGATCACCCATAATATGGGTCTGGTGGCAGAAATGGCAGATGAAGTCTGTGTTATGTACATGGGCCGGGTGGTGGAATTCGGTTCCGCTGAGGATGTATTCGATCATACTTCCCATCCTTATACGAAGGCGCTGCTGCGTTCTGTTCCCGTGCTGGGACTGGCTGACGGACAGCAGCTGGAGACAATCCCCGGCGCAACGCCCAATCCTGCTGATCTGAAAGGCGGGTGCGAATTTGCCGACAGATGTTCGGAATGCATGGGACGCTGCCGGGAAGGGAAGATTCCCTCCTTTGAAGTGTCTCCCGGACATTTTGTACGCTGCCTGAAATTTGACAACTATCCGGAGGTGAAATAATCATGGAAAAAGATAATCGCGAAGTCATATTTGATATAAAGAATCTCCAGACATGGTTCCCCATCAAAAAAGGAATGATGAAAAAAACAGTTGGTCATGTAAAAGCAGTGGATGATGTTTCCTTGAAGGTATACAAGGGTGAAACGCTGGGAATTGTTGGAGAATCCGGCTGCGGAAAATCCACCTTCGGCAAGAGCATCATGTGCCTGGAAAGACCTACCGGCGGACAGGTTCTGTTCAATTACGGCGGGGAATTCAAGGATATCACAAAATTCAACAAAGACGAAATGTTTGAGTTCCGCAAGAAAGTGCAGATGGTATTTCAGGATCCCTATTCGGCGCTGAATCCCAAGAAGAAAATTTATACTTCTTTTGAGGAGCCGCTGAAAGTACACGGCATCAGTTCTCAGGAAGAAAGGGAGAAGATGATGAGCGATGTGCTGAAGATGGTAAATATTCAGCCGGATTACCTGATGCGCTATCCGCATGAATTTTCCGGCGGCCAGCGCCAGCGTCTGTGCATCGCCCGTGCTCTGGAGGTTCGTCCGGAGGTTCTTGTCTGCGATGAGCCGGTTTCCGCACTGGACGTTTCCATTCAGGCACAGGTGCTGAACCTGATGAAGGAAATACAGAAGGATATGAATCTGACCTATCTGTTTATTGCGCACGATCTGTCTGTTGTACAGTACATGAGCGACCGCATCGTGGTTATGTATCTTGGAAAAATCGTGGAAATCGCAGATTCCAGAGCGCTGTACGATGAACCGCTTCATCCCTACACGCAGGCACTGCTTTCCGCAATTCCCGTTCCGGATATTCACCAGACGAAGAAACGCCAGGTTCTGGAAGGTGAAGTACCCAGCCCCATCAATAAACCCGGCGGCTGTGCATTTCACAACAGATGTCCCAGATGCATGGATATCTGTAAAACGGAAGATCCTGCTCTTTACAATTATGATGGTAAGGATCACTGCGTTGCGTGTCATCTGTACCGTAAAGATGCGAAATAAGCAGAAGCGATAAAAACTGCAGAGAAAACTGTACAGGGATTATGCCGTTTCACACGGTAAATGGAGGTCAATATGATTTACGGAAAACAGAGAGATGCGCTGCAGTATCTGGGAATCGGCGATAATCTTGATTTTGCGCTGAAATACGTGGAAAAACAGGATTTTTCCGGTCTCGTTCCCGGGAAAAACACTCTGTCGGGGGAGGATGTGTACGTCAATTGTTTTTCCTATGAAACCATGGAATCCGATCAGGCGTTTTTTGAAGCACACACGGATTATCTGGATCTGCATGTGGTACTGGAGGGAGAAGAACGGATCGAAGTGGCCCACAGAGACGTGCTGGAAGAGTTTGAACGGGATCCGGCTGCTGATTATACCGGTTACAAAGGTCAGGCAGAGGCTGTCTGCGTTATGAGACCAGGAGATTTCATGATTGTATTTCCTGAGGACGCTCATAAGGTAAAAGTGAAAAATGACGCCGTCTGCCTGGTAAAAAAAGCGGTGTTTAAAGTGAAAATCGGCTAAGAGTAAATCCGGCTGAAGCTTACATATGCCTGGTGGAAAGCGCATTGGTGGTTGCTTCTCTGTTCTCGATTGTCTGTCTGGGATTGCGTTTGCAGTATTCGCTGACGAGAACATCGATGAGATACAGGATGGAGATCTTGGCAGAAATGCTGCCCGACTGGAAAGGCCCTTCTTTGGCACCGCACAGCAGCAGAACATCAGACAATCTGGCAGCAGGAGAATCTTTCTCATGCGTGATCAGAATCACATGAGCACCGCGTTCTCTGGCCGGTTTCAGGATGTCATGCATGTCGCGGGTGGAACCGGAATAGGAGATAAAAAGAATGATATCGCGGCTGTTCATGAGGCTGGCTGCCATGGTCTGGAGATGGTTGTCCTGGATTGCGTAAAACTTATCGGAAATCGTAAGAAAACGTCCCCAGGCTTCCATGGCCATGATCATGCTGCCGCCCTGTCCGAAACAGTATACGCGGGAAGCCTCGCAGAGCATGCTGACGGCAAGATTGACGGAATCATGATCCAGCAGATCACGGGTCTGTGTCAGAGCATCCATATTGGTCCTACACAGACGGTCGCACATGTGATCAAAATCCTCATCCGGCTGTGATTCCCCGTAAGTATTGTAATAATTGGAAGAACCTGATGTGGCACAGGCTTTGGCGAGCGCAATCTTGAGCTCGTTATAGCCATTGAATCCCAGTGCTTTGCAGAAACGGAAAATCGTAGCTTCTGCAACGTGGCATTCCTTTGCCAGACTGGAAATGGAAAAATACTGTGCTTTATCGGCATTCTCAAAGAGGTAATCGCAGATCTTGCGGGAAGACTTTGTAAGCTGAGGATAATGTTCCTTCAGCTGCTCAAAAAAGTTTGAAGTATTATTAAATGTATTCATAATTCTGTCCTGATCATTCCATAGAGTAAAAAATATTGTGGCAGTATTTAATTATAGCATCAGATATTTTCTATCGCAAGGAAAAATATGGAATAAAAATTATCAGGCCGGATCGCTGAATCAATGCAACTGTTGGAAATTTATAAGAAAGGGAGACGTTATGAAAGATCGTCAAAAATACAGGGGGATTATACCTGCTTTTTATGCCTGCTACGATGCAGAAGGAAATGTTGATACGGAGCGTGTGAAAGCGTTGACTGAATATATGATCAAAAAGGGGGTAAAGGGAATTTACGTAAATGGTTCTTCCGGTGAATGTATCTATCTTTCCAAAGAAGAACGGAAAGCCATACTGGAAGCAGTGATGGAGGTGGCAAAAGATAAGCTGACGGTAATCTGCCACGTCGCCTGCAACAACACTGCTGATTCCATGGAACTGGCAGCACATGCGGAAAAATGCGGTGTTGATGCCATTGCATCGATTCCTCCTATCTATTTCCATCTGCCGGAACATGCCATTGCCAGATACTGGAATGACATCTCTTCTGCAGCTCCCGACACGGAATTTGTTATTTACAACATTCCTCAGCTGGCAGGAACGGCTTTAACACCGGGGCTGCTGAATGAAATGCTGAAAAACCCCAATGTGGTTGCTGTAAAGAACAGTTCCATGCCGGTTCAGGATATCGAGATGTTCCTGGCTGCAGGCCAGAAGGCAAAAGGAGAGGATGGATTTATCGTCTTCAATGGTCCCGATGAGCAGTTTATCTCAGGGCGTGCCATGGGTGCCTGGGGCGGCATCGGCGGTACCTATGCATCCATGCCTGAACTGTTCCTGAAAGCGGATGAACTGGTTCTGGCAGGCGATATGGAAGCAGCCAGAAAGCTGCAGTTCGATATCAATGAGATTATTTATGCACTGTGCAGCTGCAAAGGCAATATGTATGCGGTTATCAAAGAGGTGCTTCGCAGAAGAGAAGGGCTGGATATCGGCGGCGTACGCAGCCCGCTTGTTGATATCGTGCCGGAAGACAATGAAAAAATCGAAGCATGCTGTACTTTGATTAATGACGCAATCAGCAAATGGTGCTAGAATAGGGTATTCTCAGAAATATGTGTTTGAATCAGGAGGGAAACTTATGAAAATCATTCGTGCAAAAGATTATAATGATATGTCCAGAAAGGCAGCCAACATCATCAGCGCTCAGGTTATTATGAAACCCAACTGCGTGCTGGGCCTTGCAACCGGCGGCAGCCCCGAAGGAATCTATAAACAGCTGATTGACTGGTACAACAAGGGCGATATCGATTTTTCTGAAGTCACAACCATCAATCTGGATGAATACAAGGGTCTGTCCAGAGATTCCGAACAGAGCTACTGGTATTTCATGCATCATCATTTCTTTAATCATGTGAATGTCAGACCTCAGAAAATAAATGTTCCGGACGGTACCAATATGAATGTGGAAGAGGAATGCGCCAGATATGATCAGATCATTCAGGCAAAGGGCGGTATCGATCTGCAGCTGCTGGGAATCGGCGTAGACGGACACATCGGATTCAATGAGCCCGGCGCTGCATTTGAGCTGGGTACCCATTGTGTCGATCTTGATGAAAGTACCATTGAAGCCAACAAACGTTATTTCGAAAAGAAGGAAGATGTTCCCCGCCAGGCATATACCATGGGTATCAAGACGATCATGCAGGCAAGAAAGGTTCTGATGGTTGCCAACGGAAAAAACAAAGCAGATATCATTAAGGAGGCATTTTTCGGTCCTGTGACTCCTCAGGTTCCCGCATCCATTTTGCAGATGCATCCTGATTTTACCCTGATCGGTGATGAAGAAGCTCTTTCCAGAATCTGATGTGTGTTCGGAGGATTTCAAATGATTATTCAAAATGCCCGGGTTTTTGATGCGGAAAATGGTTTTGCAAAGAAAACTCTTTACCTGGACGGAGAAAAGATTACAGAAGATATGAATGCGGCCGGGAGTGACGGCCGGGTTCTCAATGCAGAAGGACTGATGGCAATCCCTGCGCTGGTGGATATTCATTTCCACGGGTGCGACGGCGTTGATTTCTGTGACGGAACGGAAGCATCCATCGCACGGATTGCCGCATATGAGCTGAAAAGCGGAATCGGAGCCATCTGCCCTGCTACCATGACATATGATGAAGAACGGATCGGTCGGATCGCCGATGCGGCGGCAGCTCATGAAAACGGCACCGGTGCCGATCTGGTCGGCATGAATATGGAAGGTCCGTTTATCAGCATGAAGAAAAAAGGTGCGCAGAACGGGGCATATATCCACAGACCTGATGGCGATATGTTCCTGCGGCTTCAGAAACGGGCAGGCGGGCTGTTCAGACTCTGCTCACTGGCTCCCGAGGAGCCCGGTGCTATGGAATTTATCGAAGCGGTAAAGGACAGTACGGTGGTATCCCTTGCCCACACCTGTACCGATTATGAAACAGCATGTCAGGCATTTCAGAGAGGTGCTTCTCATGTGACACACCTGTACAATGCCATGCCCGGTCTGACCCACCGGGAACCCGGCCCCATTGCGGCGGCCTGGGAGAATGGCGCAACAGTGGAGCTGATCGCGGACGGAATTCATATCCATCCTGCCATGGTTCGGCTGGCATTTTCCTTATTCGGTGATGACAGAGTGGTTCTGATCAGTGACAGTATGATGGCGGCAGGTCTTCCTGATGGTGATTATGAGCTGGGAGGGCAGGCTGTTACGGTAAATGGCTCCAGGGCTGTTCTGACCGATGAACCCCAGACCATTGCCGGAAGTGTGACCAATCTTATGAATTGTATGAGAACGGCTGTGCTTTCCATGGGAATTCCGCTGGAAAGCGCTGTAAAAGCAGCTGCATGCAACCCGGCCCGTGTCATCGGTGTTTCCGATTCCTACGGCAGTCTGAGTGCGGGCTGCTATGGCAATATTCTGCTGATAAATGACCGCCTGGAGATCATTTGTCAGATACAGAGAGGAAAAATTGTGGGAGGAAAAGATGAGTAGAAATAAAGAAGAGATTTTAAATCAGATCAGAAACGGATTGATTGTTTCCTGTCAGGCTCTGCCTCATGAGCCCATGTACCGTCCTGAAGGCGGTGTTATGCCTCTGTTTGCAAAAGCAGCAGCCATGTCAGGGGCAGCCGGTATCCGTGCCAATACGGTGCGGGATATTACGGAAATCAAGGAAGTCGTTGACCTTCCTGTAATCGGAATTATCAAAAAGGATTACCCCGGTGTCCGCCAGTATATCACCGTTACCATGGAAGAGGTGGATGCACTGGTTGCATGCGGCGTTGATATTCTGGCATTTGACGGAACCAATGCACCCCGTCCCGACGGAAGCTATCCGGCAGATTTTATCCGTGCAATCAAAGCCAGATATCCCGACCAGCTTCTGATGGCTGATATTGCTACGGTAGAAGAAGCTGTTGCATGCAGCGAGGCCGGATGCGATTTTGTGGGAACCACTCTTTGCGGCTATACGCCGGAAACAAAAGGTCTGGATGAACTGAATCTGGATCTGGTAAAAAAATTATCAGAAACTGTCAGCTGCAAGGTAATCGCAGAAGGACATGTGCATTATCCCATGCAGGCAAAACAGTGTCTTGAAGCCGGTGCATTTGCAGTCGTAGTAGGCGGCGCCATTACACGTCCGGCTGAAATTACATCCAGATTTGTTGATGCAATCAGGAAATAAAAAGATTGCAGCATTCAACAGGAATTTATCAGGAATTAATGTAATTATCGGGAATCAATATAATTATGAAGAAAAAATATCTGGGAATTGATATCGGCGGGACAGCAGTGAAGCTGGGAATTGTACAGGAAGATGGACAGATTCCGGCACGTATGGAACGTTCGGTCAGTTTCGATGGTTATCAGACACCGATTCTGACCACAGTTCTGCAGGCTGTGGAAGATTTCCTGAGGGAACAGGAAATCTGCGCGGTGGAACTGGAAGGAATCGGTGTCAGTGCCACCGGTCAGGTGGACTCGGTGAGCGGAACCATTGCGGGAACCTGCGGGAATCTTCCGGGATGGGAGGGATCTCCTGTCGGACCGGCTTTGCATGAAAGATTCGGACTTCCCGTTACGGTGGCTAACGATGCCAACTGTATGTGTCTGGGGGAAAAATGGCTTGGAGCCGGAAAGGATTGTGACGATTTTATCGGAATTACAATCGGGACCGGCATCGGCGGCGGAATCTTTACCGGAGGACGGATTCTGGAAGGAAGCCGCGGCCTGGGCGGAGAAATCGGCCATTTTATGACACATACGGGAGACGGCGTGACCTGTACCTGTAAGAACAAAGGCTGTTATGAGCGTTATGCTGCAACAACGGCACTGGTCAGAAATGCAGAAAAAATATCTCCGGTGCTGACAGACGGCAGGGCGGTTTTTGCCGCGGCGCAGGCAGGAGATGAGAATGTAAAAGAACTGCTGGCGAAATGGATTCACGAAATCGCATCCGGACTGATCGGACTGATTCATATCTTCAATCCGTCAATGGTTCTGGTTGGCGGAGGCGTCAGCAGTCAGCAGGAACTTCTGATCGATCCGCTTGCGGAAGAAATCAAACGGATGGTGATGCCGGCCTTTGCACAGGGCCTGGAAATCCGTCAGGCTGCTCTCAGGAACGATGCCGGTCTGGTGGGTGCCGTATATTATTTCATGAAAAAATGCAGCTGAACGGAATTGCTGCAGATTGGTGATAAACTGCAAAAGGCAGAAAAATAAAAAGAAGCTGAAAAGTGAAAATGCATATCCGTAGTAAGGAAAACACCGAAAGGATACTGCATTTTCACTTTTCTGTTTTCAGAGATCTCAAACGGCAAATAACCATATTGACACAGATAAAATTATATAGTATAAATGATATTTGAGGTTCCGCCGATATTTCTGCGGAAAACAGATTTGTTGCGGGAAAAAGTGGATTAAAGGAATCGGTAACTGCGTATGTGCCCTGATTTAAGGGGACGTTTTCTAGTGAGAAAGGCAAAACTTATGATGGAGAAAATACAAAAATATCAGTTTCTGTTTTCGGAACTGGTAAAACGTGATTTTAAGCAGAAGTATAAACGGACTTCACTGGGTATGCTGTGGAGTATTCTGTCGCCTCTTTTGAATCTGCTGGTAATGAGAATGGTATTCACAGTCTTTTTTGCGAAAGACATGGAACATTATACAACCTATCTGTTCAGCGGCCTGCTGGTATTCAACTATTTCTGTGAATCGACCAAAGGAGGCATGAGTTCTCTGATGTCGAATGCGAAGATCTTTACAAAAGTTAATGTGCCCAAGTATTTATTCCTGTTGTCCAAGAATGTTTCGGCGCTGATTAATTTCGGGCTGACACTGGTTATATATTTCCTGTTTTGTCTGATTGATGGTGTTTCATTCGGACCGCACATGCTGACGCTGATTTTTCCCATCATCTGCATGGTGATTTTCAATATCGGAGTAGGTATGGTTCTGTCGGCTATGTTTGTATTTTTCAGAGATGTTCAGTATCTTTATGATGTATTCATAACACTGCTGCGTTATCTGTCAGCTATATTCTACACGGTGGACAGATTCGGCAGTTATCAGAATTTTTTCATGATGAATCCTGTTTATGCGTATATCCGGTATTTTCGTCTGGTTGTTCTGGAACATACCATTCCCAGTCTGAATTATCATCTGCTTTGCCTGTGTTATGCGGCGGTGATGCTTGGAATCGGCTGCTGGATTTATAAAAAATACAATCATCAGTTCCTGTATTACGTATAAGGAGGACAAAGATGCCAGTTGTAGAATGTAAAAATGTTTCAATAAGATATATTACCGGTGATTTCAGATCAATCGGCTTAAAAGAATACGTCATGCGCAGACTCACACATAATTATCATGTAAAGGAGTTCTGGGCGGACAGGAATGTTACATTTTCTCTTGAAAAAGGAGATATGCTGGGAATCCTCGGAACAAATGGTGCGGGTAAATCAACTCTGCTGAAAGCAATTACAGGTATTATGGTGCCCACAGAAGGGGAAGTGATATGCAACGGTTCCATTGCGGCACTTCTGGAGCTGGCATCGGGCTTTGACCCGGATCTGACAGTTCGTGAGAATACCTATCTGCGCGGCGCGCTGCTTGGCTATACGAAAAAATTCATGGATGAAAAATATGAAGAGATCATCGAGTTTGCCGAACTGGAGGAATTTCAGGATCATATGTTCAAACAGCTTTCCAGCGGCATGAAAAGCCGTCTGGCATTTTCCATTGCATGTCTGATAGACCCGGATATCATCATTCTTGATGAAGTCCTGAGTGTGGGTGACGGTGGTTTTAAACAGAAGAGCGGAGAACGCATGAAAGAAATTCTCAATAACGGTGTAACCGGGCTGCTGGTTTCTCATTCGGTATCTCAGGTCCGCGATCTGTGCAATAAAGTTCTCTGGCTCGATCACGGCAGGCAGATTGCATTCGGAGAGGCATATGATATCTGCAATGCATATGAACATTTTCTGAATACTCCAAAGAAGCAGCAGACAGTACCGAAAGACATGGATGAGATTATGAAGATATCTCATCAGTTTCAGATATATAAACTTCTGGAAGCGGAAGAAAAGGCTATGAAACGGAAAAAACCGAAAGATCCCTATGCAGTTAAGGAAAAACCGGCTCAGAGGGAACAGCGCCTTATGAAAAAAGTGGCTTCCATGACCCCGGAAGAACTGGCGCCCTACGAAGAAGAACTGCGCAGTAGTCAGAGGCCGGATACAGATTGATATCTGAATGTATGGATCGTATTATGTATCGTATCATCTGAGTCTGAATAATCTGAACAATAATGGTTACCCTAACATGGTATTCAAGCAATATCAGTTTTGAAGGATCTGCTTTTCAGCTTTGTGAATGCGGAAGGCAGACGGATTGGGGTGGATCATGAAAATCGGTAAAGCGAGCATAAAATTTGAAAAGCCGCCCTGTATTATCGGGGCGGCTTCTGTTGTTGGAAAAAAAGAGGGGGACGGACCTCTGGGAAGCTGTTTTGATCAGGTGGAAGAAGATGATATGTTCGGAATGGAAAACTGGGAACTGGCAGAAAGCGAATGTCAGAAACGTACATTTCTGGCAGCTCTGCAGGATGCGCAGCTGAAAGACCGGAAGAAACCGGATTTTCTTTTTGCAGGGGATCTTCTGAATCAGCTGACAGCTTCTTCTTTTGGCCTGCTGGATTTTGAACTTCCGCTTTTTGGCCTGTATGGAGCCTGTTCTACCATGGGAGAAGCACTGTGCCTGGCTGCCATGACGGTAGCAGGAGGTATGGCGGAAACGGCTGCCGCTGTGGCATCCAGCCATTATGCGAGTGCGCAGAAACAATTCCGGTTCCCGCTGGAATACGGCAACCAGCGCCCCTACGCTTCCACATGGACTGTAACCGGCTGCGGCGCCGCGGTTCTGGCTGCACATCCGTCTGTGAAACGCCATTCGGAAAAGCTGCGTCCCTATGCGTATATTACAGGGGTTACAGCAGGAAAAATTGTGGATTACGGCGTTCAGGATTCCATGAATATGGGAGCTGTTATGGCACCTGCGGCGGCGGATACGATACTGCAGCATTTTCAGGATATGGACTGCAGTGTGGATCATTATGACAGAATTATCACCGGGGATCTGGGGACGGTCGGTCAGACGATCCTTCTGGATCTGCTTTTGAGAAATGGTCTGGATATTACCTCACAGCATATGGACTGCGGGATGGAAATCTACAATGCCCGGAAGCAGGATACGCATGCGGGAGGAAGCGGGTGCGGCTGTGCGGCTGTGGTTTTGTGCGGATATATTTTAAAAAAACTGCTGACCGGCCAGTGGAAACGGGTGCTGTTTGTTCCCACAGGTGCATTGTTTTCTCCGGTAAGTTTTAATGAAGGACAGAATATCCCCGGGATTGCTCATGCAGTTGAACTGGAAAGTCCGGAACCGGACTGAATGCAATGGAAGGAGGCGAATGATTTGGACTATGTAATTGCATTTCTGACGGGAGGAGCTATATGTGCAGTCTGTCAGATTTTTCTCGATAAAACAAAATGGATGCCTGGAAGAATTATGACAGGACTTGTGGCAGGGGGGACTGTTCTGGGAGCACTCGGCATTTATGAGCCCTTTGCAAAATGGGCGGGATGCGGCGCCACGGTGCCGCTGCTGGGCTTCGGAAATGTTCTGTTCCGGGGAGTAAAAGAAGGAATTGCCGAAAAAGGATTTCTGGGGATTTTTACCGGCGGATTCACTGCGGGAGCAGCGGGAATCTGCGCTGCTCTGGTATTTTCCTATCTGGCTTCCATGATTTTCAAGCCGAAAATGTAAAAAAACAGAGCCGGATACGGTTTACGATCCGGCTCTGACTGCTGGTCTGCATCCTGATTTTTATCTGGAAATATCAGTTTACAGGGAATTTCTCTGTGGCAGGCTTTTCTTTACAGAGCATGAAGGAAAGCAGGAGAAACTCTCTTTCGGATACGTCTGAAAAATTGGCTGTAACCAGATTTTCAATACGGTTAATGCGGTAGATCAACGTGTTCCGGTGAAGATGCAGTTTATTGGCTGCATCGGTGTAATTGCAGGAAAAAAGCAGAAACCAGTACAGGGTATTGGCGTACAGAGTGTGATTTTCGCGATCATATTCAATCAGGAACATGGCATCGGGATGCAGAAGAGACTGGAGCTCTTCATCATCCATGCTGTGTGCCCGGATATAACTGACGGCTGTCTCACGCATGGTTTTGCCGGGAACATTTTCCTGAAGTGCCCGGGACAGTGAGTGGAGGGCCTGAGGATAATATCTGGTAAAATGGGAGATACCGTAAAATTCATGACTCAATCCCCAGCAGAAGGTCTTCTCGGGAATTGTTTTGCGGATCGCATTCAGCAGTTCTGTCCTGTCAGGCGCGTTTTTCAGATTGATCAGTGCCACCAGATTGTTGTCGTAAATAAAGGTCTGGGGCTTAAACGATGATGCTTCCAGTTCATCACAGAGACGGTTCAGTGAAATTGTGTCCGTGGATTTTTTGGAAGCGGTACACAGGATAATGTACCGGTCACCGGGTTTCCAGTTGGGATATTTCAGAATCTTGCCGATATTGTAGCTGCGGGGCTGCTTGTTGTCCAGAAGATCGATCAGATATTCTGACAGTGCAGAACGTGAGCGCAGAATTCCCTTGTTGATCGTTGCGTAGATCGTAATGATGTTCTGAAAAACAGTCATGATCTGGTGGTCAGCCACGGTAAAAGGCTGTTCATTCTCATAGGTTACGATGGCACCGGCACGTTCACCGTCCAGCCAGATATTGGCAAACAGAACATTGCATCTGTGAGCAGCTGAATAAATCACCACCGGGTGGATATCGTTCAGGTTTTTCAGGAATGTCTGGCGGTCCGTAACGGGAGCAGATTCTTCTGACTCCGATTCGGAATAAAGCAGTTCCTCCTGCAGCGGATGGATATACGGAGCATCACCGTTGGTCATGGCATAATCCCAGCCTCTGGAATTACAGATACTCATGGGTCGGTTGAAGATGCTGTGGGTCATCTCCAGAAGCTCCTGAAGAGATGTGGAACCGGTGATCTTCTGGAAAAGAGAACTTTCCCACGAGTAATAGTATTCGTAAGCCTCATAAGCTGCATTCAGAGTTTCTTCCAGTGTCTTATTGTGAACCAGAATGTATTCACGACCACTGACAATGGCTGAAGAAGTATGGTTGTCAGAATCGGCAGTGATGATGGATGCTGGACAGATCCGACCGATATTAACGGATAAGGGCTGAGAGGATATCCGGAATGCAACCAGATTGGCCTCTCCCCTGGTGATGCAGAAAGAAGTTTCATACTGGTGCTGCTTCAGCCAGTGCTCCAGTATATAAAGTGACAATTTCATAGATGGCCTCCCCCGATTTACCAATGAAATTCATGAACGATTGTAGGTTTTGATGAACTTGTTAATAAAACATAAAAAACCGTTCAAATATTGTTGCTTTGCAACAGTAATTTTGATAAAATTATAACATACATAGATGATTTTGACAATAGATAACTGAAAAGAAGCGAGGTGTATGTAATGAAAATGATAGTGGCAGTAGATAACAGCTGGGGCATCGGAAAAGAAGGCGGCCTTCTTGTCCGGATTCCCGAAGATATGGAATTTTTTAAAAATCAGACTATGGGAAAGGCTGTCGTGATGGGCAGAAAAACGTTTGAAAGTTTTCCCGGGAAGAAGGCCCTGCCCGGACGCACCAACATTGTACTGACCGGCAACAGAAGCTGGCAGGGAGATGGTGCGCTGGTGGTACACAGTAAAGAGGAACTGGACCGGATGCTGAACAGCCGGGATCAGGAACATATCTATATTATCGGAGGAGGACAGGTTTATCGGGAATATCTGGCTCAGTGTGAGACGGTTTATGTTACACATATCGAAGCAGACTATGAGGCAGATACATGGTTTCCTGATCTGAAGTCAGATAAACGCTTTATTATGGAAGAAATGCTTTTGGCCGGAGAATGGCAAGGGGTATCATACCGGATCTGCCGCTGGAAAAATACCGCTGTCCGGGATTGATAGAGCAGACAGGCAGAAAATCCCGGGTTGCTGAAAAGCAGCCCGAAAATGCGGCAACAAAATATAAAAAGGACTTGACGATTTATTCCCCCCGTGTTATAGTGTAAAGGCGTGTGGAAGACTTGAGGTCCTTTTTTTTTGGCCTTAAGACATTGCTCTGTACCTCAAAGGTACGGATAAACCAGTAATGAATCATAATTGGAGGTGGAAGTTGTGCGTGTAAAGATCACTTTGGCTTGTACAGAATGTAAGCAGCGTAATTACAACACGATGAAAGAGAAAAAGAACCATCCCGAAAGGATGGAGACAAAGAAGTACTGCAGATTCTGCAAAGCTCACACAGTACACAAAGAAACGAAGTAATATAATTCCTTCGGAGGTTGGTATTATGGAAGAAAAAACCACTGGAAAAGAAAAGAAACAGAAAAAGAACACCGGAAAAAAAGGTGGCCTGAAGCAGATTCTGACAAACCTCAGGGTTGAGTTCGGCAGGATTATCTGGCCGGACAGAGAAACTCTTACAAAGAGTACTGCTGCAGTTGTTGTTTCTTCAGTAGCTCTGGGAATTATTATTGCAGTAATTGACATGATTATCAAATTTGGCCTCGGTTTCGTAATCGCATAGGGAGGGTATGACAGAAAGTTATGACAGTTGATAAGAAAGAAGAAAAGTGGGAAAGAACAGAAAAACCTCAGTGGTATGTCGTTCATACCTACTCAGGTTATGAGAACAAGGTTAAGGTTGACCTTGAGAAGACAATTGAGAACCGCAAGCTTCAGGATCAGATGCTTCAGGTTGTTGTTCCGTTGCAGGAAGTGGAAGAGCTTCATAACGGAGCAAAAAAGATTTCTCAGAAAAAACTTTTCCCCGGTTATGTCCTTATTCAAATGTATATGACTGATGATACCTGGTATGTAGTAAGAAACACGAGGGGAGTTACCGGTTTCGTAGGTCCGGAATCCAAGCCGGTTCCGCTGACTCAGGCAGAGATCGATGCCATGTTTGCTGATGTGGCCAGACGTGTTATTTCCTACAGTGTGGGTGAGATGATCGAAGTCACTGCACCCGGCCCGCTGCAGGGAACCATCGCTGCTGTAGAATCGGTAGATGAAGATCGTGAGCTCCTGACCATCCGCGTTGAGATGTTCGGAGAGACTTCGGCGGAATTTTCTTTCTCGGATGTAAAGAGAGCGGAAGATTTTTAAGATAAGAATCAATTGCAGATTTCGTTTACAAAGTTTGTGATTATGTAACTCAGATTTCTGCCTGTATGATTTGCAGGCGTGGGAGGGAGAAACTCCCGACATTACCACAAAGCACCTGATAGAGGTGTAATATAGGAGGTGCCTAAAATGGCAAAAAAGGTAACAGGTTTTATTAAATTACAGATTCCTGCCGGTAAGGCAACACCGGCTCCGCCGGTTGGTCCTGCTCTGGGTCAGCATGGTGTTAATATTGTACAGTTCACAAAAGAATTCAATGCCAGAACAGCTGATCAGGCTGGTATGATTATTCCTGTAATCATCACTGTATATGCTGACAGAAGCTTCAGCTTTATCTGCAAGACTCCGCCGGCAGCTGTATTATTAAAGAAGGCATGCAATATCAAATCCGGTTCCGGTGTTCCGAACAAAACCAAGGTTGCTACGATCACAAAAGCCCAGGTTATGGAGATTGCCAAACTGAAGATGCCCGATTTAAATGCTGCAACAGAAGAAGCTGCTGCAAGCATGATCGCTGGTACCGCTCGTTCCATGGGTATCACAGTAGTAGACTGATATATTGACATTAATAGCAGAACGTCTGTGTTTGCGGCATTCTGCAGGCCATATGAAAGAACCGGACAGACTTCCTTTCTTTTCCTTGCGTCTGTACCGGCATAGAATGTGGGAGGGTTGATGTCCCGCAATTACCACTAGGAGGTTATCATGAAAAGAGGAAAAAAGTATTTAGAGAATGCTAAATTAGTAGATCGTACTCAGCTTTATGATGCAGACCAGGCTATTGCTCTGCTCAAAAAAGCATCTTATGCCAAATTTGACGAAACAGTAGAAATTCATATCAGAACAGGCTGTGATGGCCGTCATGCAGATCAGCAGATCCGTGGCGCAGTTGTACTTCCTCACGGTACCGGCAAATCTGTAAAGGTTCTGGTATTCGCAAGAGGTGCAAAAGCTGATGAAGCTTTAGCAGCCGGTGCTGATTACGTTGGTGCAGAAGAATTACTGCCCAGGATTCAGAACGAAGGCTGGCTGGATTTCGATGTTGTTGTAGCTACACCTGATATGATGGGTGTTGTTGGTCGTCTGGGTCGTGTACTCGGACCTAAAGGCCTGATGCCCAATCCCAAGTCCGGTACTGTAACCATGGATGTAACAAAAGCTATCAACGATATCAAAGCAGGTAAGGTTGAGTACAGACTTGATAAGACCAACATCATTCACGTACCGATCGGCAAGGTTTCTTTCCCTGAAGAGAAATTAGCTGAGAACTTCCAGACGCTGATTAATGCTGTTCTGAAAGCAAAACCCAGTGCAGTTAAGGGTCAGTTCTTAAGAAGCGTAACCCTGACCACAACAATGGGACCTGGTGTAAAACTGAATCCCGTTAAGTTAATGAACTAATCCGGGTTGTTTGCAAAAAAAGATTGACAGCATTTTTAAATTATGATATTATATAAAAGATGCCGCGCGATTCAAGCGGCGTCGCACGCCGAAGACAGCAGGTGCCGAAAGGTATAAGCAGATAAACGCCTGCCGAGGAATGTTTTTAAGGGAATCCTTACACCTCTCTGTCTTTGTGCAGAGAGGTTTTCTTATATCCGCAAAAGCGGCGACTCTCTTAGATTCGGCGAGAATAAATAAGGAGGTACACCGTTCATGGCAAAGGTAGAATTAAAGCAGCCTGTTGTTGCTGAAATTTCTGATCTGCTGAAAGATGCGAAAGCTGTCGTATTAGCTGACTACAGAGGATTAACTGTAGAACAGGATACTCAGTTACGTAGAACCATGAGAGAAGCTGGTGTTGTATACAAAGTATACAAGAACACCATGGTGAAACGTGCAATCGCAGGTACCGCTTTCGAAGAACTTGCAAAAGATCTTGAAGGCCCTACAGCTGTAGCGATTTCTTCAACAGATGCAACTGCTCCTGCAAAGAACCTGTATGAATTTGCTAAGAAGGCTGATAAGCTGGAATTAAAATCTGGTGTGATTGAAGGCACTTATTATGACAGCACAACAATCGGTAAGATCGCTACAATCCCCAGCAGAGACGAACTGCTGTCCAAACTGCTTGGAAGCATTCAGTCTCCTGTTGCAAATTTTGCACGTGTTATCAAGCAGATTGCAGAAAAGGAAGAAGCATAATCAACATCCTGGTCAATGCATTGGTATTGTACAAAGATTTTTACCACAATTTTAAAGAAGTGAATTATATTACGGAGGTAAACAGTAATGGCAAAATTAACTACTGCTGAATTTATTGAAGCGATCAAAGAGCTTACAGTATTAGAATTAAATGATTTAGTAAAAGCTTGTGAAGAAGAATTTGGTGTATCTGCAGCAGCAGGCGTAGCTGTAGTAGCAGCAGGCGGCGCAGCAGCAGAAGCAGCTGAAGAAAAGACAGAATTCGACGTTGAATTAACAGAAGTTGGCGCTAACAAAGTTAAAGTCATCAAAGTTGTTCGTGAATTAACAGGTCTGGGTCTGAAAGAAGCTAAGGCTGTAGTTGACGGTGCTCCCAGCAAAGTTAAAGAAGCTGTATCCAAAGAAGAAGCTGAAGCAGCTAAGGAAGCTCTGGAAAAAGAAGGCGCTAAGGTTACTCTTAAATAATTATAAAGAGAAACCGCGTGACTGCGAGATGTACAAACCCCACAGACATTTATCGTGTCTGCGGGGTTTTTGTTTTACAGGAAACTGATTTTTCGATATGCATTATTTCAGTTCTGATCGAAAAGGGCGCGGTACTGGAGTTTTTCATAGAGGCTCATCAGTTCAGGATAAGCTTTTTTCGCCTCCTCGATGGTCATGTAATTTCCGTCTTTGTCGATTGCTACATTAGCAGTGATGACGGGAAGGGTTTCTTTCAGAATCAGAAGGAAATCCTGATAGTCGGTTGTTTCCAGCCCTGCCAGTCTGGTCAGACAGGCGCCCAGATAATTGCTGCTCAGAGTATTGCTGTTCAGAAGTTCATATTCTGCATCCGATAATCCGGCAGATTCTTTATTCAGGTTGAAATTGGCCCAGATGACGTAGGGAACAATATAACGGTTCTGGCTCTCTTCCAGCGAACGATCCTCTTTGGCTGTACCTGTAAGTGAAGCAATGTTTTCCGATACATAATCGTTGGGCTGATGATCTCCGAACATAATGATGATTACCGGTTCATCAGCAGATTCAAAAGTGGAAATCAGTTCCTGAAATGTACGGTCACTTTCCTGAATCAGAGTCAGATAATTTTCTGTGGCGGTGCTGGAAGTCGTGTGAATGTCTTTCAACTTTATCTGAATGGGAAAATTATCATAAATTTCGGAATAACCTCCGTGATTCTGCATGGTAACTTCAAACAGAAACAGTTTTTCTCCGGGAGCTCTTTTTTCATAAAGAGAGGAAAGCTTACTGTAGGCTGACTCATCAGATACATACTTCCGGATAATCCGGACCGGATAAAAATCGCTGCGGAAACAGGTATTTTCAAAGCCCAGCCATGGATATACCAGATTACGGTTCCAGCCTGAGGCATTGTAGGGATGCAGCCCGGTGGTGGTATAACCTTCGCTGTCATACTGACTTGCCAGACTGGAAAGCTCTCCGCTTATGTATTGCTGATAGGGGATACTTCCGGAGGGCAGAAATGCCATGGTGTTCCCTGTTAAAAATTCAAATTCCGTATTTGCCGTATTGCCGCCGCAGACAGATACGAACAGGTGTCCCGTTATGAGATTGGGGAGATTCTGTTTCTGCAGACTGTGAACGTACGGCATATAATCTTCATTCGTTTCGAAATCATGGAGCACTGAAAGGTCGGAAAAGGATTCATTCATGATTGCGATGATATGAGGTGTCTGAGCATCTGTCGGGTGATTCTGCCCGGAAGAATCAGACGCATTTTCCGCATCGTTGTCGTGGGAGGCCAGAAACTCCTGCAGTTCCTTATCCAGCGTTTCCGCATTGTATCCGGCGGGCTTTTTTATATGTAAATACTGCAGGTTCTGCAGAAAAGTTACCGTAAAACCATTGTCACGGTAGGAAGCCCACTGGGTAAAAAGGTTGGTGGGAGTCAGAAGATAACCGGTGACGGTGCTGTTCATCATGCCAAGGGAGGTCACAAACAGGAAAATGAGAGAACCTGCGCAGGTACCCAGACGGATTCTGTCCCGCAGCGGCCGGCTGTTTTTCCGGGACAGCACGCATCCGCAGATCATCATGAGAATCAGGACAGAAGTACTGACGACGAAACGGTAGTCGATATCGTAATTATAGCTGCTGCTGACTGATAAAGCTGTTTTTGCCGATTTCAGATCCCAGGGAAGAAGGGGATTGTTGCGGAAACTCATAACGAAATAATTGACAATGCCGACAGTCAGTGAATAAAGTGATAAAAAAACTGCAGAACACCAGATTCTTCCGGTCAGTTCGTAAAGAAAAAGCCCCGCTGCCAGAAACAGCAGATAGTTGATCAGCTGCGGAATAAAAGCCATCAGCCACGGATCATGTGTATAAAATTCCAGACAATAGAAACAGATCAGAGGCATCAGGAAATAGAATAATGTCCGGGGACGGACGTGACAGCGAATGCGTCCGACAGCGGAACAGACTTTTGATTTTTTGTGTTTTTCAGCCATTGAATGGACTCCTTTGCTTATAGTACATACCATTTTATCATACTACAAAATAAATGAAATTTGTGTGAACTTGCTGAAAATTTTAAAAATTCCCTAAATTTCTCAGGATTCTATTGACTCTGAAAAAATGGAAGTGTATAGTTTATTTTGTGCTGTTTCAGCCATTTTCAGAGGCAGCAGGCTGCATGAAAATGGACGGGAGATATTAGCAGACAGCAGCAAGGAGGCAGATATGAAAACAATCGGAAAGCTGTGTACGGTACTTTTGTGTCTGACAGTGGTGTTCGGAGGATGTGCACGATCGGGATCAGAAGGTTCGGAACAGACGGCTTATTCAGAACAGACGGCCTGTTCGGAACAGACGGTTTCTGCAGAGGAAGCTTCTTCTCTGGCTTCTATGGAAGAAAACATTGAAGCAGGTAAGGGGGTTTTGACACAGGATCCCGAACAGGAGATTACATTTACATTTGATTATGATCCTGGGGATTATGTAGAACTGGATGAAGATTACAGGAGCATTGTATTTTCCGAAGAGGATCTGAAGGTATCAGAGGAAGAGATACAGAATCAGATCGATTCTCTGCTGACAGAGCATGCGGAGCTTGAGAAAGTAACTGACAGAGGTGCGCTGGCCGGGGATATCCTGAAGATTGATCTTTCCGGAATACTGGATGGAGAGACGATTTATGATGAGAAGGATTTTCAGCTGGAACTGGGATCTGAGGCAGTTGTTCCCGGTTTTGACGAGCAGCTGGAAGGTGCCATGGCCGGGGATCAGATCAGCCTGGATCTGGAATATCCGGAGGATTACGGGGATGAAACACTCAATGGTAAAACGATACATTTTGATGTGACGGTGCATGAAGTGGATTTATCGGTAGTTCCTGACTACACGGATGATTTTGTGAAGGAATATACGGGATATGATACGATAAAAGCGTATGAGGCAGCGATAAAAGAGCTTCTGGAGGATTCGGCCCGATCAGATGCGGTAGCACTGTGGCTGGATGAACATTCCACCATGAAAGCATGTCCTGATTCTCTGAAGCAGGAATGCGAACAGAACATGCTGGAATATTTTCGCTTAATTGCCCGGTACAATGGCATGGATATGGAGGAACTTCTGGAAGTCATGAATTATGATTCGGAAGAAGCACTTCTTGAGGACGGGGATAATGCCGCTGCAGTCGAGGCGAGCGCAAGAGATATTCTTGCATATCAGTACGTCGCAGGAAAAGAAAACCTTCGGTCTACGGTTCGGGATTATGTAGATTACCTGGAAAATTATGCTCAGGAACAGGGATATGAAGACGCGGAAGAACTTCTGGATTACTATACCGAAGAGGAGATGCGCACGCTTTATATGAAACAGCTCGTAACAGACTGTATTCTGAACTATGCAGCCGTTCAGTAACAGAGGAACCGGCCTGTGTAAAGCAATACATGTTGATAGAAATGGAGGAGACGAAATATGAAGAAGATGATGAAAACAGCGGTCCTGCTTTTATGCATGGCGATGCTGATAACAGGATGTTCAGGGGAAAAAGATGAAGAAACAGAAGCCGCTGCCAATGCAGCGGAAACAGAGGCCAATGCTCCCCTTACAAGAGGTGAATACAACGCAAGTGATTACTGTACCATAAAAGAATATAAGAATCTCCGGTTTTCAGAGGAAGATATCAGCGCTTCCGATGAAGATGTACAGGATGAAATCGATGCTCTGATTGATGCTGCAACAGAACTGGAGGAGATTGAAAAAGACCGTGAAGTAAAAGAAGGCGATGTAGTTAACATTGATTTTACCGGTTATCTGGACGGAGAAGCTTTTGATGGAGGCAGCGGAACAGATTACGACCTTGAAATCGGAAGCGGAGGATTTATCCCCGGATTTGAGGATGGTCTGATTGGTCATAAAAAAGGTGAGGAAGTCAGCCTGAATCTGACTTTTCCGGAGACATACAGAAATAACGAGGATCTGGCCGGCAAGGATGTGGTTTTTGAAGTTAAGATCAATTCCATTCAGCAGTATGTAACACCGGAATACACAGATGAATTTGTGGCTGACAATACTTCCTATGACAATATTGCGGATTATGAAAAGTCCGTGAGAGAGGAGATCCGGGAGAATAATCTGTCTCAGGCTCTTGCCGACAGGCTTCTGGAAAATGCCACATTCACGGATCAGTATCCTGAATCACTGGAAAGCTACTATAAAGAAAGTTATGCCAGCAATTTCGATTCCTATCTGCAGGCTTATCAGGGAGTAACGCTGGATCAGTATCTGGAAAGTGCAGGTATGGATCTGGATACGTTCCTTCAGCAGAATGTGGGAGAAGAGATACAGCTGGCTATGAAGGAAGACCTGATTGTAGGTGCAGTTGCTGAGATGGAAGGAATCAAAGCAGAAGGCGAGGAGTATGACTCTTTTGTGGCAGAAAAAGAATCTCAGTATTCCATGGATAAGGAGCAGCTGTTCGAAACTTATGGAGAAGACACTGTTAAATATGTCTATATTACAGGAAAAGTCTACGATCTGATTTATAACAGTATAGTGGTTGAATAGCAGAAACGGCGGCTGCAATTTGCACAAAATGCTGAAAAAAACGGCAGAAAAAATCTATTAGTGTATCCATACGGGATATGTTATAATTTTTTCGGTGAGTGGATAATCACCATGGAGTTTCCAAACAACAGGATATAGGAGAAATTATCATGACAATTGAAAAGATAATAGAGAGTGATGAATACAAAAAGAGGTTCGGCGGTCACTATCATGAATTGAAATGGCTGTATGCAGAGCTTTACGGAGATGATTCCCCCTACTTTGATGAACTGTGTGAAAAGATGTATCAGTGGTACTGCGAAAGACGTGAGACACTGAAGAAACTGGACCGGGAGCGTGAGGCGAACCCCAACTGGTATAAGAAGCAGGATATCCTTGGCATGATGATGTATACGGAACAGTTTGCCGATAATCTGGAAGGCGTTCGCAGCCATTTGGATTATCTGGAAAGCTGCAATGTCAATTATCTGCATCTGATGCCGCTTTTTGATTCACCGGAAGGGAGAAATGACGGCGGATATGCTGTTGCGGATTTCAGAAAAGTCCGCCCCGATCTTGGAACCATGGAAGATCTGGAAAAACTGATTATCGAATGCCATAACCGGGGCATCAGCGTTTGTCTGGATTTTGTTATGAATCATACTTCTGAAGATCACGAATGGGCAAAACGCGCGAGAAATCTGGAAAAAGAGTACATGGACCGGTATTTCTTCTATGACAATTATGACATTCCCGCACAGTATGAAAGAACAGTGCCTCAGGTATTTCCCACAACAGCTCCCGGCAACTTTACATGGCTGCCCGAGATTCAGAAATATGTCATGACAACTTTTTATCCCTATCAGTGGGATCTGAACTACAGAAATCCTGTTGTGTTTAATGAGATGGTATATAACATACTGTATCTGGCCAATCGGGGAATCGATGTATTCCGTATTGATGCGGTTCCCTATATCTGGAAGACGCTGGGTACCGACTGCCGCAATCAGCCCGAGGTGCACACCATCGTCCGTATGATCCGTGTGATCAGCGAGATTGTATGTCCCGGTACCATTCTGCTGGGCGAGGTTGTTATGGAGCCCGTAAAAGTAGTTCCCTATTTTGGTACGGTTGACAAGCCCGAGTGTCATATGCTTTACAATGCAACGACTATGTGTACCACATGGCATACGGTAGCTACAAAGGATGTACGGCTTCTGAAGCATCAGATGGATATTCTCAGCGGTCTGCCGAAACAGTACTTATTCCTGAATTATCTGCGCTGCCATGATGATATCGGCTGGGGCCTGGATTATAATTATCTGAGAAATTACGGAGTACAGGAGATTCCGCATAAGAAGTATCTGAATGATTTCTTTACAGGAGAAGTGATCGGCTCATTCTCGGAAGGGGAACTTTATAATTCCGATCCCCGTCTGGGGGATGCAAGACTCTGCGGTACGACGGCATCTCTTTGCGGTATTGAAAAGGCTGCTTATAAACATGAGAAAGACAAGCTGGAGAAAGCGATTCGTTTTGATCTTATGCTGCATGCTTTTATGCTGACACAGTCGGGACTTCCGATTATTTACAGCGGTGACGAAGTATGCCGTCAGAATGATTATTCCTACAAAGATGACCCCAATAAGGCGGAGGATTCCCGATATCTTCACAGAGGCAAATTCCTTTGGGAAGATGCTGAAAAGAGAGAAGACCCGGATACGATTCAGGGAAGATTCTTTGCGGAACTGAAAAGGATGGAAGCGCTGCGGGCCGAAGAAGATGTATTTGCATCGGATGCGGAAGTATGGACTGCTGATACATGGGATGATTCCATCCTTGGCATTGTAAGACAGTATAACGGTCACAAGCTGATTGCTCTGTTCAACTTCAGTGATCAGGATAAGACTGCCTGGATCAATGAAGGATTTGAACCGTACAGGGATCTTATAAGTGATGAACTGATTGTTCCGCGGGATGTATTTGTTCCGGCATGTGGATTCTGCTGGCTGAAAAACAATCGTTAGGAAACATAATAAAATATATGGAAATCCCTCTTACCGTTCACTGCCAATGGCCGGTAAGAGGGATTTTCAGGTTTTGTGATATTATTTACAGGTTATACGGTTTCGCCTTCAATAATTTCAAATCCAAGCTTTGTCTGACTGACAATTTCATTATTGTCATTGATCAGGCCCAGAAGAAGATTGGTAGCGTGGCGTCCGCACACCCGATAGTGGAAATGAACAGTAGTAAGCTGCGGCGAAATCGCCGTACAGATTGGATTATGTCCGACTCCCGTAATTGCTATCTGGTCGGGAATATGAAGGTGCTCTTCCTGCAGGCGTTTGATTGCTCCTGCCGCAATCATATCGGTAGCACAGAAAACACCGTCAAAAACCTGATTCTTTTTTAGCAGCGAATCCATATGGTCATAGCCGGACTGAATATTAAATTCACAGATTTCTTCCAGCCTGGGGTTGAAAGTCAGATGATAGTGAGAGAGTGCATTCAGGAATCCCTGTTTGCGTTCAATACCGCATGCAGGATCGGTTGGTGTAACTCCAAGAAAAGCAAGTTTTTTCTTTCCGGACAGGATCATCTTTTCAGCAAGAGCGAAGGCAGCAGCCCGGTCATCATGATAAATACAGGAAGCCAGGGCAGTTTTCTGTCCGATTACAACGAGCGGAATGGAATTGCTTTTCATAAATGCCTTGTGCTTTTCTGTGATGGAAGTTCCGAACAGAATGATACCATCGACAGGGTTATTTTTGAAAAGATTCAGATATTCCAGTTCCTTCTCCGTATCATTTTCCGTATTCGCAAGAAGCATCTGGTAGCCGTTTTCTGAAAGAACCTGACTGATACCGGAAGTCATTCTGCTGATGGATTCGGAGTTGATTTTGGGTACGATAACGCCGATCAGCATGGTTTTTCGCGTCCTTAATGTTTGTGCATGCATGGAGGGAGAATATCCGGTCTGTTCGATAATTGCCCGAATCCGCTCCCTTTTCTCCTTGCTGATGTATCCGTTATTCATATAGCGGGATACGGTGGCGGGAGAAACGTCTGCAAGAGCAGCAATTTCTTTAATAGTCATGATATTACTCCTTATCTTGTTACTGATCAGAACCAGGCAATGTTTTCGAGGTTGACTCTGAACAGTAACCTTTATTTTAAGATAAAAATATTTTACTATCGAATTAAAACAGTGTCAATCTGATAGAATCACGGAAAAGCAGGAAAAATCAAATCCTTTTTAACATATCATGCACAGAAAAGTCAATTTTTTCAACTCTGTTGGTAATCAGCAGAATATCACCACAAAAAACAGCAGCGGCAGTACGCCGCTGCTGCATATTTGCCGGCAGCAGATTCAGTCCGGAATCTGCTGTCGAAACTGCTTATGTACTCATAAAATAACAGGAAAATATCAGATCCTTTTTTAGAACAGACCGGTAATCTTGCCTGTGGAATCAACGTCGATACGTTCTGCTGCGGGAACCTTGGGAAGACCGGGCATCTTCATGATTGCGCCTGTAATTGCTACCATAAAGCCTGCACCTGCGCTCATGGTTACCTGACGGATGGTGATGCGGAATCCGGTAGGACGGCCCAGTTTGGTCTGGTCATCAGTCAGTGAGTACTGGGTTTTAGCCATACATACGGGAACATTGCCGTATCCCAGTCTTTCCAGATTTTCGATTTCCTTGCTTGCTTCCGGTGAGTAATCTACGCCGTCAGCGCCGTAAATCTTGGTTGCGATTGCTTCGATCTTGTCTTTCAGAGGCAGATCCAGATCATATGCGTATGTGAAGCCGCTTGCGTCTTCTTCTTCACACAGACGGATTACTTCTTTAGCCAGTTCGATTCCGCCTTCGCCGCCTTTGCCCCATACTTCGCTCATACGAACGTTAACGCCCAGTTCTTTACACTTTCTGGTTACCAGTTCGATTTCAGCGTCGGTATCGGTTACGAAACGGTTCAGAGCTACTACTGCGGGCAGATGGTAAACCTGAGTAATGTTCTCAACATGCTTTAACAGGTTCGGAAGACCTGCTTCCAGAGCGGTCAGATTCTCTTTGGAAACTTCTGCCTTCGGAACGCCGCCGTTGTACTTCAGAGCCTTGATGGTTGCTACGATGATAACTGCATCGGGTTTCAGACCTGCCAGACGGCACTTGATATCCAGGAACTTCTCAGCACCCAGGTCAGCACCGAAGCCGGCTTCTGTAACTACGTAGTCACCGAAATGCATAGCCATCTTTGTTGCGATTACGGAGTTGCATCCATGAGCGATGTTAGCGAAAGGACCACCATGGATGAAGCAGGGTGTATGTTCCAGAGTCTGAACCAGGTTGGGTTTCAGAGCATCTTTTAACAGAGCGGTCATAGCGCCCTGAGCGTTGATCTGGCCTGCTGTGATCGGTTCGCCGCTTCTGGAGTAAGCAACCAGAATTCTGGAGAATCTTTCTTTCAGGTCATCAATGGAGCTTGCCAGACAGAAAGCTGCCATGATTTCAGATGCAACAGTGATATCGAAGCCGTCTTCTCTGGGATAACCCTGAGCCTTGCCGCCCAGACCGTCAACGATGTTACGAAGCTGTCTGTCGTTCATATCCACGCAGCGTCTCCAGATGATTCTTCTGGGGTCGATGTCCAGTTTGTTGCCCTGGTAAATGTGGTTGTCGATCATGGCTGCCAGCAGGTTGTTGGCTGCGCCGATAGCGTGGAAGTCGCCTGTGAAGTGCAGGTTGATGTCTTCCATAGGAATAACCTGAGCATAGCCGCCGCCTGCAGCACCGCCCTTAACACCGAATACCGGTCCCAAAGAGGGCTCTCTTAAAGCCAGAACTACATTTTTGCCGAGTTTTGCAAGAGCATCACCAACACCAACTGTGGTAGTTGTCTTGCCTTCGCCTGCGGGAGTCGGGTTGATCGCTGTGGTCAGGATCAGTTTAGCCTTCTTGCCGCTGCCCGGTTTAGTATCCATCAGGTTGTAGTCAACTTTTGCTTTGTACTTGCCGTACAGTTCGATATCGTCTTCGCTAAGACCGATTTTAGCTGCTACCTCACGAATGTGAATCGGTGTTGCTTCCTGAGCGATCTCAATGTCGGATTTGAATCCCATAATTAGTACCTCCATTCATAGATAATGCTATAATAATAAAATAATCATATAATCCGTGCATGATCCCTCTTAATCCATCCATGCACCACGCGTTACATGACTATTCAGGTTCCTCTTACCCCTTCTGATTCGGCCGATGAACAGAATGATAAACGGACATTCATAAACTTCACCAATAAATTTCATAAAAAATGTATCCTGATGACAATTTGAACGACCGGTTTTGTACATCTTATAAAGATGGACAAATCTTTAACAATATAATATTACAAAACGCTCAAAAAATCAATATATATTTTCACCATATTATTCATTTTGACCAACAAAAAACTTTGGTTATTTTTAATGGAATTCTCATAAAAAACCTTCTTTTTTTTGGTACATCCATACGTATCATAGCAATGCCACAGTTTGTTATGGCGAAATCAATCAGTATTTAGAGCAATATCCTAATTGCTTTTTTTGCACATTTGTTATATACTTATTAAGATTTCAGGCAAAGTAGAATTGTATGCGTAGTGTTTCCGGAACGGGGAGATGTCCGGAAAACGAATGTTTTGCAGCTTGATGCTCCAAACTGTACGAGAGCTGCACTTATATCCGCGATATGCAGTTCGCATCCCGTTGCTTTAGCAATTATATTGCTGTATTTATTTTGACTGCCATTCAACATTTAAGATAAAATTACACTCGATATAGCTGCTAATCCTGTAAACCGGGGCTGTGTGCACCCCGGCTTTTTTTTGCAATGGCTTCCCTTCTCCTGAATATCTCTATAGTGTTTTTATTTCGAGGAGGAACTAACATGATCGACAAACCCAAGGTTGAGCAGGCTGTCCGTATGCTGCTGGAAGGCATCGGCGAAAATCCTGATCGTGAAGGACTGGTCGGAACACCCGATCGTATTGCCAGAATGTGCGAAGAACTTTTTTCTGGCACAGATGAAGCTGCCGAGAAGGCACTTTCCGTTACTTTTAACTGTACAAACGATGACCTTGTTCTGGAAAAGGACATTCAATTTTATTCATTATGTGAGCATCATCTGCTTCCTTTTTATGGAAAAGCCCACATTGCCTATCTGCCCAACGGCAGAGTTGCCGGTCTGAGCAAGCTGGCAAGAGCAGTGGAAGCTTATGCAAGACGTGCCCAGATTCAGGAGCAGCTTACCGAACAGATCGCCAATGCCATGATGAAATATCTGAATCCCCGCGGAGTCATGGTAGTCGTGGAAGCGGAACATATGTGTATGACCATGCGCGGCATCAAAAAACCCGGCACCAAAACCATGACCTACGTATGCCGTGGTGAATTCAAGGACGACCCTGTCCTGTGCGACCGCGTTCTGCGCATGATCGGTATGTAGGATGGAATCGATGGAACGACCTGAGAGAATCAGGAATCATCCTGTTTTCGCGGAAGAGATGGAGCGGATCGCACGTATGGAAAAAGACCGCAGATACTGCGGACACAGTATGCAGCATCTTCTCGATGTGGCACGTACCGGCTGGATCCTTACACTGGAGAATCAGTATCCCATTTCAAAGGATGTGGTTTACGCAGCTGCTCTTCTGCACGACATCGGCAAGGGCAGGCAGTACGAGTTCGGTACACCCCACCATCTGGCCAGCGCCGAACTTGCGGAACCGATTCTGAGGGACTGCGGATATACCGGTGATGAGATTGACGAGATTCTTTACGCAATCCGTCTCCACCGCAAGCCCAGCGACGATGAAACGCCTTTAGTCCGGATTCTGTATACGGCCGATAAAAAAACCCGGCTCTGCTTCGCGTGTCAGGCACAGGATGACTGCAACTGGCCGCCGGAAAAGAAAAATCTCCGGCTGGTATACTGATATATGAATTTCCACAGCAGATTCCGGACACAGCAAGCCTGCCGGAATCTGCTGTCCTGCGTTTATGTATAGAAAAGAGGTATTTTGACATGAAAATCGGAACGAAAGAATTTGATTTGAAAAATCACTGTTATATCATGGGTATTCTGAACGTAACACCCGACTCCTTTTCCGACGGCGGCAAATGGAATAACATGGATGCTGCTCTGAAGCATACCGAAGAGATGATCGCAGAAGGCTGCGACATTCTGGATATCGGCGGAGAATCCACCCGCCCCGGTTACACACTTCTCTCCGACGAAGAAGAGATCAGCCGTGTAGTACCGGTCATCGAAGCCGTTAAAAGCCGTTTTGATATCCCCGTTTCCCTGGATACCTATAAAAGCAACGTTGCCAAAGCCGGCCTGAAAGCTGGTATCGACCTGATTAACGATATCTGGGGCTGCAAATACGATCCCGAGATGGCTTCCGTCATTGCAGGAGCCGGTGTACCCTGCTGCCTGATGCATAACAGAAAGGAAGCAGTTTACAGCGATTATCTGAACGATGTACTGGATGATCTGCGCGAATGCGTGCGTATTGCCAAAGCTGCCGGTGTTGCCGATGACAAAATTATTCTGGATCCCGGCCTTGGTTTTGGCAAAACCTACGAGAACAACATGGAGCTGATGAACCATGTGGAGATCCTGCATCAGCTGGGATATCCTGTTCTGCTGGGCACTTCCAGAAAGTCCATGATCGGTCTCACACTGGATCTGCCCGCTGCGGAACGCGTGGAAGGAACAATCGCCACCACCGTTATGGGCGTTATGAAGGGCTGCTGCATCGTCCGTGTTCATGATGTAAAAGAAAACAAACGTGCCATTGCCATGACAGAAAAACTTCTGCAGTTCTAACAGGAGGTCTTTATGGACGAAATCAGAATTACCGATCTTACCGTTTTTGCAAATCATGGTGTTTATGAAGAAGAAGCCGTTCTGGGACAGAAATTTCAGGTTTCTGCGGTGATGGAAACCGATATCCGCAGACCCGGTCTCACCGACTCTCTGGACAATACCATCAATTACGGTGAAGTCAGTCAGGAGATCACCCGTTTTCTCACCCAAAACCGTTTTCAGCTGATTGAAGCCTGTGCCGAACAGCTGGCTGAGCATCTTCTGTTCACTTACCCGCTGATCCGGCGCATCACCCTGGAGATCAAAAAACCCTGGGCTCCGGTACATCTGCCCCTCGACACGGTATCTGTAAAGATTACCCGCGGATGGCACACGGCTTTTATTGCCCTGGGCTCCAACATGGGAGACAAGGATGCCCATCTTCTCTTCGGTGTGGATGAACTGAAAAAAGTAAAGCAGATTCAGGTAGATAAGGTTTCCTCTTTTATCAGGACAGAACCTTACGGCTACACGGACCAGGATGTATTTTTAAACGGCGCCTGCATGATCCGCACCACACTGACTCCGGAAGAGCTTCTGGATGTCTGCCAGCATATCGAGGCGGAAGCTAAACGCGTCCGCAAAATCCACTGGGGACCGAGAACACTCGATCTGGATGTGCTGTTTTACAATCAGGAGATCATTGCCACGGAACGCCTCAACGTTCCCCATCCCGACATAGCAAACAGGGACTTTGTATTGAAACCCATGGCCGAGCTTGCTCCCTGGTGGAGCCATCCGGTCACCCATAAGACCATGCAGCAGATGCTGAAGGAACTGGAGCAGCGCGAAGACAAATGATGTTTTAAGATCTTTTAAATAGAAACCGGATAAAACCAAATGCAGATGAATGCGGGCATTCATCTGCATTTACTTTTATCCGGCTGCCCGGTTCTGGATGATTACATGGTTTGGAATGCTTCCATCAGACGGGGAATCATCTGTTTTTTACGCGATATCACTCCGGGAAGGAGGGCAGTTCCCAGCTGGCCGTCTCCCGGGAGTTCTCCGAGTCCGAATCCGCAGCCAAGGAGCTGTCCTGCATCCTCGCCGCAGTAGATTACTTCTGAAGATTCTTTCATGATATTGGTGAGCATGAAAAAGATCATTTTGCATTTCTGCTCTTCACGGAACGCTTCCACTTCAGCCATCATCTTCTCTTTTGCTCCCTGAAGTTCTTCTTCGCTCATGGAGCTGATCTGCCCCACTGCGAATTCAATATCACCGGATTTGAATTTCTTGAAATCCATGGTGAAGATTTCATGTGCGGTGCGGTTTGCCAGATCACTGCCTGCTGCAAACATATTGCTGGCATACTGTTCAATATCCGTGATTTCCGCAATCTTTGCCAGTGATTCTGCCACCCGCTTATCCACTTCTGTGCAGGTAGGTGAACGAAAAGCCAGCGTATCCGATAAGATAGCGGATAACAGAAGACCTGCTATAGATCTGGAGATTTCTACACCACTTTCCAGATACATCTGGTAAACGATGGTGGCGGTACATCCTACCGGCTGATTGCGGAAATAAACCGGCCCGGTGGTCTCGATGTTGCCGATCCGGTGGTGATCGATGATTTCAAGAATCTCCGCATCCGCAAGACCGGGAACTGCCTGACTTTTCTCATTGTGATCCACCAGAATTACCTGTCTCTTCTGGGCAGACAGCAGATTACGGCGGGAAATCATGCCGGCATATTGTCCCAGTTCATCCAGCACCGGGAAATAACGGTGTCTTTTCTCTGCCATGGTCACCCTGACATCGTCCAGAAAATCGTTGTATGTGAAGCTGTCGATGGGACCTCTCATCATGAAATAACCCACCGGAATACTCTGGTTCATCAGACGGGCCAAAGTATAAGTATCATAATCCGACTCAATAACCCTGCAGCCCCGGTCATTGGCAATCTTTCTGATTGTCAGGGATGCCTGGGCACCGTTGGAAATAATGATGCAGGCCGCTTTCATCTCAATGGCACACAGCTGGGATTCGTAGCGGTTGCCCAGCAGTACCACGTCGCCTTCATCGATGTACTGTTCCATCACGTCAGGATTGGCCGCAGCAATCAGAACCTTACCTCCTTCGACACAACCGGTAGGATCGCCCACCACCATCTTGCCGTTTACGGTTTCCAGGATATTCTGATAGGGAGTATGGGCCTTGCCCACAATTTCATCATCGTAAATATCCATATAGGAACGGGTAATATCACCCATGGACAATACACCGATCATCCTTGTGCCTTCCTCCAGAACGGCAAGACAGACTACCTTATGTTCATGCATGTACTCCCATGCTTTTTTCATGGATACATTCTCTGTCAAACCATCCAGCTGCTTGATCTCGATGTCCTTTACCCGCTGGCGGACATCGTCAAGATAAACCGGCGCCTCCATGCCAAAATAATCCAGAACATACTGTGTTTCCGGATTCACTGCACCCGCACGGCTCGCCTGGTAGCGATTGCCGGTCAGGGTCTGCTTTAAATTTGCATACGCGATTGCTGAACAAATGGAATCTGTATCCGGATTCATATGTCCGACAACCGAAACTGCCCTTTTTGAAGCCATAACTTTAATCTCCTCACGTTCCAGAAATGGTAAATATCGGACAGACGGATTATGGGATCCGCCTGTCCTCAGGTAATTCTATTATCAGTCAGTGAAGAAATTTTGTCAACGATTATTCCGGTATTTTCTTTGGGGATTCAGGCATTTTCCGGCGTACATGATATCTATTTTTCCAGTTCTTCTCTCAGTTTCAGCAAAGCTGCCTTCTCGATCCTGCTGATGTAACTGCGGCTGACCTGCATCTGCTGCGCAATCTCCCGCTGGGTATATTCTTCATATCCGCAAAGTCCGTAGCGCATGCAAAGTACCTGCTGCTCCCGTTTTTTCAGACAGGAGGAAAACGCAGGTCCCAGTTTTTTCAGATTCTGCTTCATAATCAGCACATCCAGTGCATCCTTTCCGTTCGTTTCCATAATATCACAGAGATTGATCTCGTTGCCCTCCCGGTCCGTCCCGATCGGTTCAAAAAGGGAAACCTCCCGGCTTCGTTTTTTATCACTGCGCAGCTGCATGAGGATCTCATTTTCAATGCACCGCGCGGCATACGTAGCCAGTCGGCTTCCCTTTTTATAATTATAGGTATCCACTGCTTTGATGAGTCCAACCGTTCCGATGGAAATCAGATCATCCGGTTCTCTGGCTGTTGCGGTGTATTTTCGGGCAATGTGCGCCACGAGACGCATATTGTGTTCGATCAGCTTCCTGCGCGCCTGCATATCACCTGCAGCCGCCTGCCTGATATATGCCTCTTCATCCCGCGCAGAGAGAGGTTTTTTAAAGGTAATCAGAGTAATGCCACCTTTACAGCCGTTTATTACAGTGTATGCGCAGGACAAAAAGTGAGTGCGTGGAAATACGGAAATTCCCGAACAGATTGACTTTGCAAAAAAGATGTAGTATCATCTTTTTAGTTGATGGTACATCTTTTTATGGAGGGAAAAAATTATGGATCATTCCAAAAGACAGATTACAAAAATTGCAAGAGAAGTGAACAGGCTGGTAATCCGAACCATGAAAGACAGCGGTATCGGTTCCGGTGAGGTCGATCTGATCCACCTGATCCGGCATAATCCGGGAATTTCCCAGAAAGAAGCCAGCCGTGAGCTGAATATGGATAAAGGGGCTGTGGCAAGACGTACAGCCAGTCTGGAGCAGAAAGGATATCTGATTCGGAAAAACAATCCAAAGGATGGAAGAAGCCGCCTTCTGTATGCTGCTGAAAAAGCGGAGCAGCTGAAGACCTCCAAATCCGCAGTGGAAACTGTTTTCTATGAATGGCTGCTGGAAGAGCTTGATGATGACGAAAGGGAGGCATTTACTTCCATGCTGAACAGGCTGTATCTGCGTTCCAAAAAGGAAAGCCGAAGCGGTTTTCCCCATGTGACAGAACGGCTTTCCGGGGAGATGGTGACAGATGAGAGCAATAAGGGAAACTGAACACAAAATCGAAAACAGAACCGGCAACAATTCCACCGACCATATTCTTTATTATTTCTGCCGGGAAAGATGGACTCTTCTTATTGTGACAGTGACAGGAATTCTCTACAACATGGGCATGGCAGCCGGTCCCTGGTTTGAGGGCCGGATGGTCCAGTATCTGTGCGATATTCTGCAGAAACAGCGCCGGCCGGCTGAGATGGTCAGGCTGGCGGCCATTTACGTGCTGACTATCGTTTTTGTGCAGGTCATGCGCTATTTCAAACGGCTTTATGTCCGTAAATTCGCCAACAACATCAGCAAAAGCATGAAAATGACGCTTTACCGCAATCTGCTGAACCGCAGCCGCTCCGAGCAGGAAGAAGCCGGATCCATGATGACAAAGATCATCTCCGATGCGGATGCCTGCGTGGAAGGGATGCGCAAATTTACAACTGAGGTTTTCGATACAGGCGTAGTTATGATTGCTTATCTGACCATGCTTTTATACTATGACTGGAGACTGACCCTGCTTTCCATGCTTTTTCCTCCCATCGCCTACTGTCTGGCGGAAAAGCTGAAAGGAATTGTTACGAGAAATGTGTCCCTGAGCCGGGAAAGCAATGCACGTCTGAACGAGGCTACACTGGAGCGGATCACCAATGCACTGACCTACCGGGTCTGCGGGCAGGAAACCAACCGGAATGCCGATTACGAACGGTATCTGACAGATTATGAAAAGAAATCGGTTCGGGCAGGTATCTGGGAAAATGCCATGCAGCCCATTTACCAGGTGATTTCCATGCTTGGAACGTCGATGATCATCTGGTTTGGCGGTCAGAATGTACTTGGCACCGGGTGGGCCATATGGAATGTGGCTGCCTTTACCACATTTTTCTCCTGCTACCGCAAGCTGGCAGTAAAATCATCCAAGGCAGCCAAGCTGTTCAATGCGGTGCAGAAAGCCCGGGTTTCATGGAAACGGATCTTTCCCTGGCTGAAGCCTGTTTCAGCTGAACCGGAACCGCCTGCATTTTCTCCCGCTGCGCTTTCAGTAAAAGACGTAACCTTTGCCTGGCCCGGTCAGAATCCTCTTTTTTCCGGCGTGACGTTTCATGCCGAGTCGGGTGAGATCATCGGTGTCACCGGGAAATTAGCCTGTGGAAAATCTACTCTGGGGAAACTTTTTACAGGTGAGCTGGTTTATAAAGGACAGATTTCCCTGGGCAGCGCGGTATTGTCCCGTCAGGGCAGCTGCTGCGAGACCTGTGTGGGATATCTGGGCCATCAGCCGGAACTGTTTAGCGGTTCCATCACGGAAAATATCTGTATGGGAAAACCGGGCGATTTGAAACCGGTTCTGAAAGCTGTCTGCATGGACCGGGAAGTAGAAGCGCTTCCGGAGGGTGCCGATACTGTCATCGGCAGCGGCGGTGTCCGGCTTTCCGGCGGGCAGCAGGCCCGAATCGCACTTGCCCGGACACTTTATCATCAAAAACCGCTGCTGATTCTGGATGATCCCTTTTCCGCCGTGGATATGGAAACGGAAAACCGGATTTTCCAGGCGCTCCGTTTGTGGGCAAAGGACAGCATTGTTCTGCTGATTTCCCACAGACTGTCGCTGTTTCCGCAGATGGACCAGGTACTCTGGATGGAGAACAAAACGGTAACCGTATCCGATCACAGAAGCCTGATGCAGCAGAACCAAAATTACAGGCTGCTTTATGAAGCACAAAAAAAGGAGGATGAAAACAGTGAATGTGAATAAATCAGGACGGCTCTCTCAGCAGACTGCAGAACATTTTTCCGTGCTGAAGGTTATCATTTCAGCAATTCAGGACAATCTGTGCATAAGTCTGCTTCTCATCACAGTCATCGCAGGAGCGATCCTGTTTGCCCTGCTGCCTCCTCTGGTACTCGAACAGATTGTCAATTCACTTGCAGCCGGACAAACAGTCGGTTTTTTCATTGCCGCTGCCTATTTTCTGATTACAGCTGTCTCCGGGCTGCTGGATGCAGGAAAAGAAATTATGATCACCGTGTTTGGACAGAAAGTAACGCACCGGATCCGTACTGTCATGAGTGAAAAGCTGAACCGGCTTCCGGCCTCCTGGTTCATCGAAAACGAACCCGGCGCGGCAGCTTCCCGTTTCGTCAACGATGTCAATACTATCGAAAGTCTGTTTGCATCCGGTATTATCAGCATGGCAGCAGACATCTGCAAACTGGCAGGCATTCTGATTGTTATTTTCACAAGAAGCACCGGCCTGGGAGTAATGCTCCTTGCCGTCACCCCGGCGCTTTTTCTGATGACCCGTATCTTTCAGAAACGGATGTTGAAAGCCCAGCTGGAGGGCCGCATCGCCGTGGGGCGGACCAGTCAGCAGATTCCTGAAACTCTGAAAAATATCCGTACCATCCGTATTCTTCATCAGGAAGATTATATGCTGAAACGCTATGGAAAGACGATCGAACAGGGATTTCAGGCACAGGAGCGCTCCAATTTTTACGATGCCATCTACTCTCCCATTATCATTTCTGTCAGTGCACTGCTGACCGGCATCATGATGGCCGCCTCTGCTCAAAGCGGTGCAGTTCAACAGTTTTTCGGCATGTCCGCCGGTACTGCTGCAGCAGTCATTGCTTATGTGGGCAGTTTCTTCGATCCTCTGGAAAGCATCGGCATGGAAATCCAGAATATTCAGTCCGCTGCTGCCGGAATCCGGCGAATCAGTGAGTTTTTAAAAGAAACGGAACAGAAAAAAAGCCCCGATCAGGAACCGGAGCATCCGGCGGAACAAAAAGCAGAAAGAAACGCCGCTGTCTGTCTGCGCGGTGTTTCCTTCCGCTATAAGGAAGGGGAGCAGGAAATTCTCCATAATTTCAATCTGATTGTCAGCCAGGGGGAATCGGTGATCCTCGCAGGCCGTACCGGTGCCGGTAAAAGCACGCTGATCAAGCTGATTGCCGGCCTCTATCCACCCATACAGGGCTCTGTAACCATCTTCGGCCGGTCGCCCGGCAGCATTCCGGAAACAGAAAAAAGACATTTATTCGGTTATGTGGAACAGCAGTTTCACCGGATACCCGGTACAGTCGGTGATCAGGTTTCCCTGCTGGATCCACAGGTTTCCGATGAACAGATCGAACAGGCGCTCTGCCTGACTGGTCTTTCGGAAACAGTCAGCTGCCTGCCGGAAGGAATCCATACGCCGTGCACGGAAAATCTGTTCTCTCAGGGACAGTTTCAGCTGCTTTCCATCGCCAGAGCCGTCGTACTGAATCCGAAGCTTCTGCTTCTGGATGAGATTACCGCCAATCTGGACTCTGCCACGGAAGCACAGGTTCTGGATGCTCTGGAAGCCGCTTCCCGAAACCGCACCGTCATCTCCATATCCCATCGTCTGTATGACAGGGAAATCCAGCGGGGAGCGCGGCTTATTACTCTGTAATTCAGATTAATCCGGGTTACGCAATCAGCAATGGCCGGCACCGCAGGGTGCCGGCCATAATTAACATCTATTTCTCTTCCGAACCGCCGTATTTGCCATAATATCCGTAGCGATTATACCGGCCATAACCGTAGCGGCCGTATCCATAACGGCCATAGCCATATTTACCATAGCCATAACTGCCGATACCTGTCGCCTCTCCGTTGATGGTGCAGCCTGCCAGCGGAAGCCCCGCATTGGTAAGGATTTCCACACCTGAGATAATTTTATTAACATGTGCATAGTCCTGACGTATTACCATCAGGCCCGTATCCAGGCAGGGCGCAATCAGAGAAGCATCATGCATAAAAGTACACGGAGGTGTATCCACAACTATATAATCCATTTCTTCTTTATATTCCCGAATCAGATCACCGAAAGCCCTGCTGCCGTAAAGACCGGAAATCTGAGACACCGGTTCCCCACCGGGCAGGACATACAGATGTGTATCCTTGTACCTGCTGATTATTTTTTCAGGCTTCGCTTTCCCGGCAAGAACATCATAAAGTCCGCCGCCGCTATTCTCCATCTGCAGCCGGCCGGATACAGATGGATTTCTCAGGTCACCGTCAATCAGCAATGTACGGTATCCTTTTTCGGCCAGCATTAAAGCAAGATTGCATGCAGTCGTAGTCTTTCCTTCACCGGCCATAGCGCTGGTGACCAGAAACGCTTTCCATTGTCGCTCTCTCATGGTTTTAATGAGACGCACCTGTAAACTCTCCAGAGATTCCGTATATATGTTGGGAACAGATGGATTGTCTATCAGAATCTGCGGTGCTTTTTTATCACTCCTGCGCTTGAACTTTGCCAGCGGAATACCTCCCAGATATTTTATATTCAGATATTTTTTCAGATCATCCTTGCTTTTAATCGTATGTCTGGTGATCGTCCAGAAAAACAGGAGTGCGGCATATATCAGGCCCCCGATCAGCATTCCCATCGCAACGCTTCTTTTATAGCTTCTCGGATTCATGGGTTCTGTAGGAACACCTGTTTCATCCAGCAGTTTAAGCCTGGTATTTCCGATTACGTATTTGGCAACCGTAGGATAATTTTCTACCACTGACTGCAGAATATCATATGCCATCTGAGGATCCAGAGAAACCACTTTTATCTGAAACAGGCTTGTATCTCCAACCATCTGGGCCGAAATACTCCCGGGAACCCCGCCAAGCCCAAGATCTTTTGCAACCACTTTATTCAGTGCACTGCTGGTCAGAATATACGGGAATGTTGCATTCAGCTGTTCTGCGGACACCTTGTCATAATAACCGCTGGATATGACATTATCCTCTGTTCCTGAACTTACAACAAAAGAAGCCGAAGCCTCATAATAAGCAGTATAATTTTTATCCATACGCCAATAGCCGACCCCTGCTCCCAGAATCACCAGAAGCAGGAGCAGCCACCAGCTCATCTGAAAACATTTAATGCAGTCAAGCAGGAGTGAAACAATATCTATCTTATCCTCTTCAGCGACTTTCGCTGACAGATTCTTTTCCTCCATAATATACTCCAATCACTTATTTATCAGTTTTCTTGTTGTCCTTCTGTTTTTTCTCACTGCTTCCATAGTGATAACGACCATAACCATAGCCGTAATAGCGATGTCCGTAACCGTAACCATATCGGTATCCGTAATGACCGTAAGAAGCAAAACGATTCACAATACCGGAACGAACATTGTTGTATACACATCCCAGCATATCGGATCTGGTACGATTAAGCTGATCAACCATGTCATTAATATACTTGGCTTCCATAAGATCCTGCTGTACCACCAGTACACTGGCATCTGCAATATTGGCCAGTGTCTCTGCTTCTGCAACAAGCCCCAGAGGAGAGGAATCCATGATAATATAATCAACAGTTTTTTTCAATTCTTCCAGAACCCCGCTCAGACAGTCCACCACTTTGTGATCCAGCATATGGTTATGGGAACGTATACTGAACGCTGCCTGAAGTTTTTTCTCACGGCCTGCTGCATACATTTTAAATTCTTTCCTGTCACGAAGCATATCTCCGAAATCAGTAATCTCAAACTGTTTGTGCTTTAAATCAAATATTTTATACTGAGATGGCTTCCTGAAATCGCAGTCCAGCAAAGCAACGGCATACCCTTCCTGCGCCAGTGCCAGTGCCAGATTGGCAGCTACAGTTGATTTACCTTCATTCTCGGAAACACTGGTCAGCATAACTGTTTTATAATTACGTCTGTCCATCTCCTGATGAATCCGGGTTGCCATCATCCGCACAGACTCGATATATCCGAAACTGAGAACAGGATTATCGATACAAAGTGAATTTCTCGTTCTAAGTATCCGGAACCACAGTGTTTTATACTTTTTTTCATGGTAAACAGTTCCCAGAAGCCGGGCATCTATTTTTTTGTTCATTTCCGCTTCATTTTTAACAGTATCTTTATAGTAAGACAACAGTACAAAAATAACAATCATGACAGCAGCAGCAAACAAAGCCGCTTTTCTCATATCGCTTCTGATTGCCAGCGGATTAGACGGAGAAGATGGAAGTGTCGGTTCCTGAATTACCCTCACCGAAATATTCTCCGCCAGATCTGCACACAGCTGCTGAGCACAGTCCATAACAGAAAGACAGGTCAGATACGCCATACGCGGAGTGCCTGACCTCACTGTCAGAGTCATCAGATTGGACGACTCTATGGCTTCCACATAAATCCGTGAATCAAAAGAAGAAATTCCCAGATCTTCACAGACCCTTTTTTTCAGAAGACTGCTCTCTGTAATAACAGAAAAATTCTCTGTGATACTTTCGGCTGATCTCAGATTGTCTGCAACTGCATTGCTGCTGATACCGCTCTTTCCCACCACAAATGTAGTAGATGTTGTATAATACGGCTCATAGCAAATCTTCAGATATGTACCTGTAATCAATGCTGCTGCCAGCGCTGCAAGGAGAATTACCCACCATTGCCTGAATACATCACGTAATATGGAATCAAAATCAAACTGTATTTTGTCGTTTCCAGTCAGAGTTCCGTTATTTCCCTGCATTATTTATCCTCCCGTTCCTCGACAACCACAATCAGATATACGCTGCTGCTTTCAATCTTATCGTAATCCTGCAAACTGTACTGAATCTCGTAAGTACCCGGTACAGAAGTATCCACAGGATTATCAATTTTTATCTTGTCTATACCTATAGTCTCCCTTGTCTCCTCACCGTATTCGTCATATTCTTCATCCTCCGAAGCACCTGAAACAAATTCTTCCTCATCCTGATCCCATACATAAGTATCTGAATATACTTTAATCTGCTTTAAATAAGAAAGAGGATTCACCTTTTTCCCCTTTTTCACATAAATCAGATAATCTGTCAGCTGTATAGCCGGATCCGATGTTCCTGAAGAACTGTAAAATTCTACAGTAACAGGCATATCCAGTGTATCGCCGGCACTGTTGGACACCTGAAGCCGCATCCGATATTTGGCAGGAACAGCGGAAGAAATCGATTTTTCCGAGACAATCTGCAGATTATCCGTAATATCACCATCAATACAGTCCGTTACCTGAATTTTCTTCAGCAGGGCTGTCATATCACTCAAAGGCGCTCTCAAAGGTCCTTTCACAGAAACTCTCGGAGATGTATAATCACTGTAATTAACCGTCCTTGTTACTCTGGATACATTTCCTGCGCTGTCAAAAACAGCAATTGTTGCCTCTCTGACACCAGGTGAAATAAAATTGCTGAATGTCTCCAGTGTGAGATATTGAGTTACATCACCATCTTTATCATCTACAGCCGTAATACCCTTGAGAATCTCATCAATGCTGTCCTGTGCACTTATCGTAATCTCATCTTCTTCCATGGTGATCTCCGGTGCAGTGTTATCCACATTGTTTCTGCTGTATATGCTAACACCGATATAAGCTACCAGTGACAATGTACATAAACTAATACACATTATTCTAATAAATCTAATCATCGCCTTCGATTAAATTCCTCCGTAAAAAAGTCCTCTAAAAAAATCAACCTGCTATTATCCGCTATATTATATGCTGAATCAACCGTTTTTGTCAATCAATAATAAAACGTTTCTGTCTTTCGTCCCGTTGAGCATCAAACAGGGAGAATGATTCTCATTAAAATCCGTAAAACCTGCAGATTCACACCAATCTGCAGGTTTTCGTACATCTGTCCTTTATCAATTCCCCATTTTTTCATCTGTTACCCGAAACATAAGGCGAAGCTCATAATATATCCGGAACTGTGCAGTCTCCTCCGGAGAAAAATCTTTTCCATGCTCTCTGTTTTCAACCCTGTCTTCAATACAGAACATATCTCCGGCCATATTTTCCATCATCTTCTGAATATTCCTGATACCAAGACCCATGCTTTCCATAGCGGTTTCCTCCGGACACTCAGGAGCCATCTTCCGGTTTCTGACCGTCAGCGTCAGTACCTGCACCTTCGTCCCCGCGGAATGAACAAGTGCATCCTCCTGATGAAGCGTTATCTTCACCGGTTCCTTTCTGTCCGCGTATTTGCGGATATTGGAACATACGTTACCGGCAATGCGGCTCATATATGCGCTGCAGAAAAGGATATTACGCTCCGGTACACTGATATGCTCCTGCACCTGAAAATGATCCTGCTCCAGCATGGCGGTGATTTCCGAAACAAATTCATACAGAAGCTCCGGAGCCGGCGCCTGTTCCAGCTCACAGCTTATCTCCCTGTCAAGACGAAAATAGGAAAACATGTCATCCATCATAACTTTAATACATCCGGCCTTCTCATAAGCTTTATTGATATAAGCCAGACAAATCTCCGGATCCGCAGTTCTCTGATCTTTCAAAAAATCGAGATACATCATCAGCGCGGTCAACGGCGTCCGCATATCATGAGACATCTCAGCTACCAGATCATTCTGTTCCTTCTGCATCTTCTCAATGGTCAGCATCTTATCGGTAAAAGAATGGCGCATATTCTCCATACTTTCCGCCAGGTCCGTAATTTCATCCCGTCCCCTGACCGTAATCGAACGGGATAATTCCCCGTCTTCCACCGCTTTTACTTCCTGATTCAACAGACTGATATAGCGGAATTTGAAATATGTATATATGAAAAAAACAATCAGGAAAGAAAAAGAAACACAGATAACACTTCCCACCAGCAGGTAATTATAATAAACCGTATTCTGTCCGGAAACAGAATACCGGTCCGATGAACAGCACTGATCGATCACCTTTTTTCCAATGATATTAATGAGCAGCCCGGCCAGCACACTGCCGAGCAGATCTGCCAGTACAAACAATGTAAGCTGTGCAGACAGGGATCCATGTTTTTCCTTCACAGATTTACCTTTCCAGTTCCTTTGATGCATCTTCCATAATACTGATAATAGGCAGATGCTGAGGGCAGACACTTTCACACTGTCCGCACTGAACACAGTCAGAAGGTCTGCCGGATCCGTCTCTCAATGCCATATCGAAGCTTCTTCCCACAGATGCGTTGTAATCATAAACCCTGCATGTATTCAGAAACTTGATCATATCGGGAATCTGAATCTCCTGAGGGCATCCTTCCACACAGTAACGGCAGGCTGTGCAGGCAACTGTGGGAATCTGATTCAGTTTCTCTGTTACCTGATTGATCAGGGCCTTTTCTTCCTTTGTCAGAGGTTCAAAATTTGTCATGGTCGCAAGATTATCCTTCATCTGTTCTTCGCTGGACATGCCGCTCAGCACCGTCAGCAGTCCCTCATGTGATGCTGCGAAACGCAAAGCCCAGGATGCATAAGATGCATCGGGACGTGCTTCCTTCAGTACACTGCCGATGTCATCACGGAGAATTGCCAGATTGCCGCCTTTCACCGGTTCCATGATAATAACCGGTTTTCCATGCTTTCTTGCAACCTCATACACACCGCGTGACTGAACTTTTTCATTCTCCCAGTCCGCGTAATTGATCTGCAGCTGTACAAATTCTATCTCAGGGTGCTTCGTCAGCACTTCATCCAGCATCTCCGGCGTATCATGGAAAGAAAAGCCTGCATGACGGATCAATCCCTCAGACTTTTTCTCCTGAAGCCATTCAAAACAGTCAAATTTATCGTAAATGCCGATATTCTCCTGGCTGATGGCGTGCAGCAGATAAAAATCAAAATACTGAGCACCGGTACGTTCCAGCTGAATCTGAAACAGTCTGTCCCTGTCTTCCCTGCTCTTCATCTCCCAGGCAGGCAGCTTCGTCGCCAGGCAGAACTGCTCTCTGGGGTAACGTGAGGTCAACAGTTCCTTCACCGCACATTCGGAATCTCCCCCATCATATACATAGGCCGTATCAAAATAGCAGAAACCTGCAGCCAGACAATCGTCCACCATACGGCTTGCCGTTTCAATATCAATCTTTCCATCCTTTTTCGGAAGTCTCATCAGACCGAATCCCAGTTTTGGAATATCATATAAATTATCAATTTTCATTCGTTAATCATCCTTTCTCATATTTACCATAGTTATTATCATACCACATCCCGACGCATTCTTCCAGTAAAGGATTCTCACGTTTTACTTGCAGTTATATGAAAATGGTGTAAAATATAGGCAGCTGCTAAAAAATCTACAGGAGGAACTATCATGGTAAAAGAAAATCTGATGGAAGTTGAATCCCGTGTCCAGGCTGCCTGCAAACGGGCAGGGCGCCCCAGAGAAGACGTTTTGCTGATCGCAGTCAGCAAAACGAAACCGGTGGAACTGATTCGTGAAATCATGGAAACCGGAACGAAGGACTTCGGTGAGAATAAAGTACAGGAAATGTGCAATAAAATAGAAGAAATCAAGGAGCCGCTCAACTGGCACCTGATCGGCCATCTCCAGCGCAACAAGGTCAAATACATCGTGGACAAGGCCTGCCTGATCCACTCTGTTGACTCGCTCCGTCTGGCAGAAGAGATTCAGAAGGAGGCTGTTAAAAAAGGAGTGGATAAAGTCCCCGTCCTGATTGAAGTCAATATGGCTCAGGAAGATTCCAAGGACGGAATCAGTGCTTCCGAAACGGAAGAGCTGGTACGTGAAATTGCCCAGCTGCCCAACGTACAGATCCGCGGTCTCATGACTATCGCTCCGTTTGTGGACGACCCTGAAGAAAACCGTGTTCATTTCCGTGCCATGCGCAGACTTCGTGACCGGCTGAAAGCTATGGAGATTCCCGGCGTGGAGATGACCGAGCTTTCCATGGGCATGACCAACGACTTCGAGGTTGCCATCGAAGAGGGTTCTACCATGATCCGCGTGGGAACCGCCATCTTCGGAGAACGAAATTACGCGATTTAATTTTTTTCTTGACAATCTGATCTGTCCTGTGCTAGTATTACAGATACGGCAGATGCTGTATATCTGTGTCTGCCGCTTTGACCAGGGCTTGTACTGGTTTCGACGGGGATTTCGAAGTCTGAGCAGCCATCCGCAGACCGTGACTGCGTATCAAAACGGAATTAAAATTAAACGCTGAAGATAATTTAGCATACGCTGCCTAATGGCAGCTGTCGGCCTCAGAGTGCTTACCATCTGAGTTCCCGGCATCGTATTCGGTAAGGAACTTTTGCTCCAAAGCTTTGAGGAGTAAAAAGCATTTATGAAGCTACTGAAGTCTTAAGCCTGTTTTCGGGCGTAGGGCGGAGGGAATGTTAAAACGGAAACTGTGATGGGAGACACTTGGATGGACAGGTTTTCGGACGCGGGTTCGATTCCCGCCAGGTCCACCAAAAGTACCTTACTCGAACTATTATGGCTAAAAAAATTTGAGCCGTTCGAGTAAGTTGACATATTCGTGGAATTATTTATGGTATAAAGACCACATCCAAAGATTTTCTGGATGTGGTCTTTTGCTATGTCTATATAATAGCTCAGCTTGCTTGAGCAATCCTGTGCTAATCTATTAATTCGTATAATATCATCTTTAACCGGTTCAAGAATCTGGTCGAAAGGTGGCTTAAATTCTGCATCTACCTTAAATTCCATATCTGCGTCGTTACTAATATAGAACTTCTCGAATATTGCTTGATTCATCAGCTTTTTAATTGTGTCACTGGCGTTTTTATATGCCTCACCGCAATTCTCTACAATATCTAGTGCTCTCTTAAGATTTTCGGTTATTTGCTCAAAGGTGGTATCGTGCATTTTGATTTCATGCTCAATGCTTGCCAATTCTTTTGCAATTCTCTGCTGTTCGGATTTAAGAAGGTCTAATGGAATCGCATCGCAGTAATGAGCTTCAAGAAGTTTTTTTCGCTTGTTTTCAAGCTTGGCTTTTTCGCCTTTAAGTCCATCCAGCTCAGCATCATATTTTGCTCTTTCTGTGGAGATTATCTCTTGTATGCAAGATTCCAGCAGAATTCGAACTTCCGGTGGAAGCTGGTATGCTTCGTAGATTTTTTCAATCTCTTTCTCTACGACGTCTATCAGAACGGCCTTTGTTGTACAATCTTTTCTACGTTTACTATGACGGCCACTGCATACAAAATATGGATATATGGTGCCATCTTTTTTCTTTTCGTTGCTCACCATCATTCGTTCACCACAGTATGCGCAGTAAATGCTTCCTTTCAGAAAGTGGGGATGTTTAAGATTGCGAGTGCCGTTAATCCTCGATGCAAGTATCGCTTGAACCTTGTCCCAGGTTTCGGTATCTACAAGCGCTTCGTGGCTTCCAGGATACTCAATGCCCTTATATTTTACAACGCCTTTATAATAGGGGTTTACGAGAACCTTATGGAGTGTTTTGAGCGTAACGGGCTGAGAGGAGATTTTAGGCGTTGATCGAGTATTGAGCCCACAGGCCGCCAAGTGATCAGCCAAATCTGCAACAGTCCAATTTCCAGTAGCATATTCTTCAAAAGCCAACTTAATCAATGGTGCACGTTCCGGATCTGTGATGACGGTACGCTCCTCACGTCCTTTATCGTCGACAAGACGGATATTTTGATAGCCAATCGGAGCTCGACCGACTGTGCCGCCTCCTTTGATTTTTTCGCCCATACCTTTCTTGACTTCGGTGGCAAGATTTTGCGAGTAAAACTCTGCGATTGAACTCATGATGCCATGCAACAACATACCAGCAGGTGTATCATCAATACTTTCTGATGCAGATACAAGTTGAACGCCGCACTCACGCAATACGCGCATAATGTCGCTGTCATCGTCACGATTACGAGCGAGACGATCGACCTTATGTACGATTACGTAATCTACGCGATCGGCATTCTCTTTTACATATTCAAGCATAGCTTGAAGTTGTGGGCGATCGGCGGATTTAGCGGATGCGCCACGGTCGACAAATTCCTTGCCCACCATTGCGCCCATAGACAGGGCTTTTTTCTTATTGGCCTCACGTTGGGCGGGAATCGAAAAGCCTTCATCGTGTCCACCGCCTCGCTCGGCCTGTCCGCGAGTAGATACGCGAAGATATGATACGGCAAATTTTGGCGTCATTGAATCCATAAGAGCCTGCGCCGTATTTGCCATTGCGGTATTACTCATAAGCGTTACCTCCTTCTTATAGTTTGTCCCATGATACCTCTGAAGGGGCATCACATCAAGTAAAATAAAGTAATATTTTATGGTTATTTTTGGAGCAGCCAGCCCATAAGCAGGGCTGGCTTAAGTAAGTAAGTATATATGTTGCTAGATTTTGCGGATTACATCCTCACCATAAGCGACACCGAGGCCGGAACCACAGTCCCAGTTGACGAAAACCGTTCCGATATCGTCAACAAATTGAACAGTTCCTTGCTCGCCGGGCATTAGCTTAGTAAAAGGATCATTCATAGAAACGAGTTCCACTCGTGTTCCGATAGGATACATTTCTCGCAGTTTTTCAATCGTATTTTTACTAGGAAAGTTCTGCATAGTTTTTACCTCCTTCAAATGACTTCTCGATAGTTACTTCTGGAGCCTCGATTTCCTGTTGGATCTTACGTGCATCGTGTCGAGCTTTCGCGTCTTCGGTTCGCCAACTACTGTTTCCAGTTAGGTTGCGGAGCAGGAATTTACGAGCAAATGCATACTCTGCGCCCTTGAAGTTCAAGGATACAAGAAAGAGCCTCATCGTGAATTTATCATTGTCTGACGGGCTTTCTGTAGCTGTAACCCGGGTGAGCATTTTTGCTCGTTTTGCAATGCCAGATATAAGCTGCATATAGGCTTTTGCTTCTCCATCAATCCCATGATCAGTGAACCACGGAAAACAAATTTTATCCTCTTTGCGCTCGATAGATAGATCATCGGCTTCAAGAGCTTTTTTGAGAACGGATGCTTTACTGGCAACAATCGCTCTGACTCTGCCAAGTTCGGCTTCATTGAGGTAAGAGTTTGGAAGCTCAATTACGATTTTCTTTGGCTCGGTCTCTTCCGGAAGAGGAGTTTTCCCCGATTGTTCGTCTGTAACTTCTTCCGTAGCTTCCGCTGATTCAAAGTTGCCTTCTGGCATAACAGGAGCTTCCGGTTCTTTAATGGACTCTGTTGATGTTTCTGTAGAAGTATCATAATCCTCAGTTGCGCCGATTTTATTTTCATCGGCAACGATTTCGTCGTCTAAAACATCTTCAGATTCTTCGACGGTCGCTTCCACGGCATCAGATACATTTTCCTCAGTCGGATCTTCTGCTCCGAGAGCAGACTCTTCCAATGCAGGTGCGCCGTCGATTTCTCCCGTAGGCTCATCCAGAGCTCTCTCGAAACCATGCCAGGTAAGTTTCTTGACAATAGCTTCGATTTCTTCTTCGGTCATATCGTCCGGAAATTCAATATCCCCGGCACGATTGACGATGCATGAGCCGATCTCATATCCATAGCTTGGAGCTTTGAGATATTTGGATTCATATCCGAGAATTTCAGATAAAGCATTTACGAGTTTCTTTCTTTGTTCGCCAGATGCGGCGTATTTTATAGTCGTCATGATAGAGACCTCCTTTAATTGTGTCGGATTAATAAGATGCAGAGAGCCAGTTCGGCTTCCTTTGTGGTCGGATAAATATCCCAGCCACGATCATAATTAGCTACAATCTCGCCATCTTGTTTTAATTGCAGTTTTGAGATTTTTCCATGATTGATGCCGAATTTACTTGGTTCATCGAATACCTTTATGGTGTAATGAACCGCTATGTATTCTTTTTCAACCGTTTTTGTTACTGGAATACCGATTGTTCCTTCTTGCCACATGATTTGTTTCTCCTTTACACATTCATCACTCTTTGTTGCTTTACTTGCAAGTGAGATCAGTGGGACTCTTAAGTGTGGCCTGTGAGATAGCATGAGTGCCTCGGCGATAAATATATGCACTGTCGCTGAGCTTCTCCTGCGGTAATACGACAGTCTGATTTACATCTCGCACAGCTTCAATAATCTTTGCGGGATGTATAAGAGAGAGCGGAAAGATGAGAACCTCGTGAATGCTTGACGGTGCAATACAGAGGTCATCCTCTATCTGCGCCGCAAGTTCCTCCAAATATGTTTCATACATCAGAATGGAAGCTCCAAGCATGCGCTCTGGGTTTGTTCCAATATACATTGGACAGAAGGTGTTGTTCGAGATTTCTATTCCAGTAATCTCGGATATGGCATCTTCCATAAGCATGATTTTGTATCCGGCTTTCTTGCAGTTCTCATTGGCAGCTTCCATGATCTCATTGAGCTTAATGTCCAGCGATACCATATCTACTGCATCAATAGTCTTGTATCTTGGTCTGTTTGGATTGGAATGATTCATTAAGACAAATACAACCGCCATATCTAAAAATTCAGCAGAGAACGCATCATCTTGCAGTGATTTGGGATCGAGCAATGCGTATCTGACATTTGCAAGAACTACATCCTTGGTGTAGGTTCTGTCATCGTTAAAATCTAACATCATAGAAATATCCCCCTTTCTACGTCTTTCAGTTACATTTCGCCGTCATCATTTTCAAGCCCTGGTGCGGTGCCTGTCATGATGAAGTTGCTGTACTCTTTATGATTGTCCATCAGGTAAACGACCAGTTCATAGTATCCTTCGCGGTTAGCGATATACTGGACGGCGTTTACGTCAAACATATTGGTTTCTCCAGTATCCCGGATAGCCAGAATCTGTTCCTTAATGGTTTTTGTCATCATAGAGAAGACCTCCTTTTCTAAAGACTGGATTGTTAATGTGCGATTGGGCTTTTAGAGCTGTCCTTAACCCTCCTTTCTAGCGGACATATATACTTTTATAAGGTGCCGTCGTTTGTTTTAGAAGAATGACAATATACGAGCCAAACGACCTTAGCTTATATATCTGATGTCATAATAGTTATGACATATCATTCTCCTTGCTGTAGATAGGGGTGATATTTTTCATAAAGTTCCTTTTTAAATTAGTTGTTTTTATCTGCGAGATCTTTTGCGATTTCGATTAATACAAGTCCAAGTTTTTCAATATCCGGCTCTTTTCGGAATACAGGGAATACTCGGACGGAGTCTGAGCACATTTTGCGACCTCGCGTATTTTTCTTCATTGGCTTACCTCCTTCGTTTATGGCGTCTGAGGCCTGAAGTATGCAAGCCGGAGACAAACGCCTCAATTTACGAAAAGCCTATTTTGATTCTGACTCTTTATCTTTATTGTCTTGAAACTCAATAATGCTTTTATAGCAACACTCCAGCTTATCAATAAGCTCACGGAGCTGTTCCGCTGTGCCGATTAGCGAGATGTCGTAGCTGTGCATATCTATAACTGCTTGGTTAAAGCGTTCGCAAGCGTGCTCCAGCTCGCTGACCGCATCACGGTATGCGTCATATAGACTGACGAGGGTGTGATAATCCATACTGTTCCTTTCGTTAAAGTTAATAGTCTAAAATAAATAGGTTTTCGTTTACTGATTGTGTTTGTCCGACTTGCATGCTTCAGGCCTCCGGCGCTTTTTAAGAATGTTCTACTATGAGCTAGTCCATTTTTTGGGGGTGTATAAGGTGCTTAGCCGGAAACGCCGACTAATCCGTTCTTGATCAAGCGTGATTGCATTGGGCCAAAGGCCTGGGGTATGCAAGCCGAGAACATCTTCTGCTTTGACTGCAAAAGGCTCTAATTTTTTGTTTTTGCTATGTTTGTTTTAAAAGGTACTTGCTACATACAAAGCTGCATAAATTCTTGAATGAAACAGGCTAAATCTCTTCTAATAGGGCGAGCATCCATATTCTGTAGTTCTGCGTCTTCCAATATTCTCTTGGTTTGGATGAAGCAGACTGCAAGACACTCCGCGATATCGATGTATCTGCTCTTAATTTGCTGTTCGGTAAGAGTTTTTCGCATCATTCTTCACCTACCCCGTATTCGCCGCTATTCAGATCTTTCTCATCGAGAATCAGGACATAAATGAGATCCACGACGTATGGGCGGATGGTTCTCTTGATTTCAGCGATTTCCTCTTTAGAATCCGCCAAGAGCGTCCTGAGCGAGCAGATTGCCTTATAATCGAACTCCAAACAATTCGTGATGTTTCGGAGAATTCTTTTGTAGTCGCCCTTAAATTCTGCTAAGCCTTTTTCAATCTCTTCCTGGCTTGGTCTTTGTATCATGTAATTCCTTTCGTTAAATTTAGTAAAAACAGTCATCTGGCCTTTTTTCGTCTCAGCAGGATGCCTCGACTTGCATGCCGCAGACCTTTGACGTCTCTGCTAGAGGGAACCCCTAACAGAGATCTTTTGCATCAAAGCCTTGCCGGACCAGGCGTTCAAACTCATCTGCCGTAATGACAATGAACAATTTGCCTCCCTTCGGGTATGCCTCTTGAATGGCCGTGCGGAGCCGATCTTTGCGTCCAGTATCCAGCACAAGCCACACGACTACCGGAAATACACCGAACTGCTTTTGTTCCAACCCGGAACGATAGTAGTCGCGATAGCGGTCACATTTGCCGATAATAGTTGATGGCGATTCTGTGCTTAGATCAATCTCAATAAACCACCTGTCCTCGTAGCCATCGCTTTTTGTAGCTGCGAACAGATCTGGTTTTAATGAAACGATTTTGCCATGCTGCATATATGGCCTCCAGCAATCCGGCTCCCAGTCTGCGGTAAGTAATGTCAGCCCCGGAGTCCTGCGGCAGATCTCCACGAGCTGAACATAGCATTCTGATACAGCTAATGAATGCCGCAGAAACATTCGGGAGGGTTCGAGATAGCGTCTTCGCGTGTATTGCTCAGAGTTTTCCATTGCCAGGAAACGTTCTCCGGCTTCTGTGAGATGCCAGATCAGAGAGCCTGATCCGGCACGAGTGCCACCAATCCTTCGCTCAAGCGTATTTACAAGACCGTAGTCTTTCAGCTTACGAAGCTCTCTGGCGGCAGCTCGCCGGGCAGCTTTTTGCGTAGATGCATTGGTTATATGAAGGCGCTGAATCTGTCCGGTAAGCAGAAATTTACACTTTTTCAAGGAGGCAAGAATCTCCCGGTCACGCCGGGTAAGCTCCTCACTGTATTTCTCCAGTTGGTTTCTTCCGACTCTGATTCCTATGGGTATCACCTCCTCCCCGGGATAATAGGCTACCGCTACATGGCGGTAGGGGTCGCTTCCCTTAAATGGATTTTGTGCCGATACGTCGGGGGAAGCGCCAAGATGTTCATCGCTGCGAAAGGTCGGGCGGTGCGTCTTCATAATTTCCTCCGACCGATGGCAGAATCATCAAGATCTGGACCGATCAGGCTCGGGGCTTCCTCAAATAGTTTGAGATATTCTGCCTCAACCTCACCACTGGATCGACCATAGCGAGTCTGACTTTTTGCCTTGATTTCTGCTGCCGTATGAAGCGATGGTGGAGCAGGAATTGTCTTTCCCTGTATCCAGCCCGTCTGCCTGCCTCCCGACATGAAGTTTGTATAGATCTGGTATCTCGGCAAGAGCATGAAATCCAACGCTTCCAATCCAGGAGTCATCGTGGCAATTTCTCTGGCATCACTGGCATTAAGCCCGAAGATGATTTTGTTCCTTGCATTCGCATCAATACCGGCACGAATCTCATAGGGGAGTTGTGCGCGATACTGGTGCGCCATGGTAATGCCAACTCCTAAACCTCTGGCCTGTGCCAAAGCATCGGATAAATCCGTAGGCAAGGTCAGGTAATCTTGCAGCTCGTCGATATACAGGGAGACCAAATGGCGGCGTTCCGGCGCGACGTTCGCCCGAGAAAGGGCTAACGTCCAGGTAAGGCCTACCACTAGGCTGCCCAGCAGTCTGGCGCTTTCTGCGCCCACTGTGCCGCGATTCAAGGGGACAAGGACAATCTTACGTTGGGAGAACAAATCCGTTAGCTGGAACTTTGGATGGCTCTGTCCCAAGATGCCCCGCAGTCCCGGTCGAAACAGAAACTGACGCATTTTATTAAGCACAGGTGCAACCCATTGTTCACGCTCAGCGGGGCGGAGGTTATCAAAGGTTTCCCAGAATGGTTTGAGTGTTATTTTGTCCTTGACATCTTTTGTGATCTTATGGCGGAAGTTCTCGTCTGTCAGAAGCGGTGGCAGCCAGAGCAGTGATGCGCCGTCCGTCTCAACCAAGGTTAATAGTGCCGCACTCAGTACATCCTGACTTCGAACACCCCAGCTATCTGAGAAAATCTCCTTAAAGACCGCTAAGATAGCATCTGCCATAAGTGTGGGGTTGCCCGGCAAAGCCAAGGGATTGAAACCTACAGGGTTATCGTCGGAAGGGTCAATCACAACGACATCATCTGCACGGGAGGCTGGAATGCGTTCAAGGATACTTGTAATCAAGTCTGCCTTTGGGTCAATCACTAATACACTGCGCCCAGCGTAAATGTCAGATAATACCAGATTCAAAATCACTGTTGTCTTGCCTACACCACTTGGGCCTACAAGCCATGTGTGCATGAGGCTATCGTCAGGAGAAATACTAAGTTTCTGACCGTTTGCTGGATTTAGAGTTACTCCAAAAGAACGGCTATTAAACCTGTTTGTCGGTTCCCTATACCACGTCGGTGGGTACATTGCTCGAGGATGGACGCCA
>JBJELO010000008.1:0-22361 GCA_051879195.1 Lachnospiraceae bacterium | reverse complement strand
ATTATGCGCTGGAGCAGGGATTCCAACAGGGGCTGGAACGAGGCATGAAACAGGGCATGAAACAGGGCATAGAACAGGGAAAACAACAGACTAAAAAAATATTCAAATTGTATATGCAGGGAAAGGCTTCTGAGGAGATAGCGGATATCTGCGGGATTTCTGTGGATGAGGTGAAGGCGGTTCTGGAATAATGCCAGTGATACAGGACTTTTCACTGTTGGCAGATCCTTTTTCGCCAGCCGGTATGGGAGATACAAGTTTATGTGCATATATGCGCATAATAGCAGAGCTGGAGACAGTTTCTGTCTTCCAGCTCTGAGGCAGGTTTCTGTATTCAGGACATTTCCTTTTCCTTACGTTCCAAAGTAAGAGAAATGCATGTAATCTGTTTTTGTGGACCAGTCACCCCAGCTGAAGCCGTAGCGTTGGAAGGCTTTTACTACATCGCCGTCTGGTTTGATGGAGTAGGGGTTGACACCGGGTTCATAAAGGGTGCCTGCCAGGATTTTGCCGGTTTTTTTGTCGATCATGGCATTTTCGTTGGGGTTGATATCGATTGCCAGTCCCTGGCAGTGTTCGGAGGTGGAGTTGTCTCCGCGCCAGGAGTAGCCGCACACGGAATAAATCGGGAATTTTTCTTTTCCTTCGTAGATTTCGGTGAAAATCTGCTTCACGGTGGGGGCGATTTTTTTGTGAACCTTCAGCTGAATGGTATGGGTGTATTTTTTGCCGGAGGCGTCGATGTCCCAGGCTTTTACCGTGATCGTTGTCATGTTGGCTTCTGAGGTTTTCGAGCTTGTATAGGGCTTGTAGGTGCTGGTGCCGTAGATGCGTTTGCATTTGTCGGTGTAGCTTTCTTTGGAGCTGGCCAGATTGCCCGTATAGATACTTCGAAAGGAGGAAGCGCTGCCGTAATAATTTTTCCCTTTAACGGTTCGGTAGGCTTTGACTCTGAAATAATACGTTTTATTTTTGGTCAGTCCTGATATGGTACAGGTTGTTTTGGAGCCGCTTTTTACGGTTGCGACTCTGGTGCCGGTACTGTCCGGACTGTCGGAGCGGTAGATGGCATAACCGGAGGCATTGGCGGTTTTTCCCCAGCTGAGCGTTACTTTTGAGGTGCTGACCAGGTCAATCGGTTTCAGATTGGGTGCCAGGACTGCGGGAACTGCTTTTACAGGAGTGCTGTCCGGGCTGTAGTAGTTCTTTCCGTTTACTGTGGACCAGGACCGCACTTTGTAATAATAGGCTTTGCCGGTGGTCAGTCCTGTCTGTGTGAAAGAAGTGGTTTCACTGTCAGTAATGGTTTTGATTTTTTTATAGGTTCCGTTTTTAGAGGAAGCCTGATAAATTCTGTATCCTGTGATTCCGTCCTCTTTTTTCCAGCTGATTTTGACCGAGGTGCAGCCGGCTGTTTTGGCTGTGGGTTTCAGCTGTGTGGGAGTGGGGACGGCAGATAAAATGGATGAGAAATTACCGTATTTATATTTAAAATCTGAATTGTAGGTACAGATTTTATAGTAATATCGTGTCCCGGTTGTCAGTTCTTTTTTATCGGTACAGGTCAGGGTGTCACAGTCTGTGATGGTTTTGATTTTTTTGTAGGTTCCATCTTTTGAATCGGAACGGTAGATGGCATATCCACCGTACGCGCCTGGTACAGCGTTCCATTTCAGCGTCACCTGAATGGCGCCGGAAGATTTGACACTGGTCAGCTTCGGTGCGTCGTAGGAAAGAACGATCTTTACGGAAGAAGACCATTTGCTCTGCACGGTTTTCCAGGTGGAAGTGGTATAGTAAGTGCCGTCTTCATCCTGGAATTCTTCCAGTTCCTCGTAATCGTATGTGGTACGTATACGGAAGGAATACTGGTTTCCCATGTCAAAATCATAATGGAAATCGTAGGAAGAGTTTTCGGTGCTGTATATGTAATCGTTCCAGACTCCGTTCGTGGCTGTCTGGACCTCATAGCCGTAATCACTGCCCATATTGTCCCATGTCAGCGTGATCTGAGTGCCGTTTGCTTTCACTTTCAGGCCGGTGGTTTGAGGAACCGTGACCTGATCCGTCTGCGTATTCTGAGCTTCCTGCCCATCCCCTTCTGCTCTGGAGGGGATGGACGGGAAGAAGCATGAAACCGCAATCAGTATCAGCATAAGGATAGAATTCTGAAGCATATGACGGGCAAATCCGTGGGTATTTTTCATGATATCTCCTTGATGAATGCTGATTTCCTGTTTCTCTTAAAATAAGTACTCTGTTTTTGGGGCTGATTCTGAACAGTTCCCTTTATTTTTCATTTTCTGTCACGTTTTTCTATCACGTTCCGAAATAGGAAAAATGCATGTAATCTGCTTTGGTGGACCAGATTCCCCAGCTGAATCCGTATTTTTCAAATGCCTTCACCACATCTCCGTCCGATGGAATGGAGTAGGGATTGGTGCCCGGTTTGTAAAAACCGCCGGTCAGGGAGGCACCGTCACTGTAGCGGATCATGGCATTTTCGTCGGGATTGATATCGATAGCCAGTCCTTCGCAATGCTCGGAGGACGAGGAATCACCCCGCCAGGAATAGCCGCCCAGACTGTGGATGGGGAACTTCTCTTTGCCGTTGTAGATTTCCTTGAAGATCTGCTGTACGGTTGAAGCAATATTTTTATGTACCGTCAGCTTAAATGTCCTCGTGTATTTTTTGCCGGATGAATTGATATCCCATGTCTTAACGGTAATCGTTTTCATCTGGGCAGATGCGGCTTTGGCAGAAGGAAACTCGTCATAGTAATCGCATCCGAAGATTCTCCTGCATTTGCTGTAATAGTCTTCTCCCTGATATCCCAGTTTGTTCATCAGACGGGATTTGATGGAAGAATATGTGCCGTAATAATTTTTTTCATTTACAGTTCGGTAGGCTCTGACTTTGAAATAGTATGTTTTGCCGTTGGTCATACCGGTGGCAGTGTACTGAACGGTTTTGCCGCTTTTCACAGTACCTATTCTTTTGTATTCGCCGTCTTTACTCGTGGCACGGTAAATGGCATATCCGCTGGCGCCTGATACTTTTTCCCAGGTAAGGGTCGCTTTTGTGATACCGGCAACCTTGATGGAAGAGATTTTGGGTGCCAGGACGGTCGGAACTGCTTTTATAAAAGAACTGGCCGTGCTGTAGTATTTCTTTCCGTTTACGTCGGCGTAGGATTTCACTTTGTAATAGTATGTTTTGCCGGTGGTCAGACCTGTTTTGGTATATGAGGTCGTATCGGCACTGGTAATGGTCTTACGCCATGTGTAGCCGTCGTTTTTGGAAGTGTATTGATATATTATATATCCACTGATTCCATCTTCCTTTTTCCAGCTGATATTTATGGCGTTGTAATTGGTTGATTTGGCGGTGGGTGTCAGTTTGGAAGGCATGGGTACAGCAGATAAAATTTCGGAATAATTCCCGTATTTGTATTTAAAATCGGAATTATAGGTACATACCTTGTAATAATATGTGGTACCGGTTACCAGTTCCGATGTATCTGTGTAGCTTATGGTGCTGTCACTGCCGGTTACGGTTTTGATTTTCTCGTAAGAGCCGTCTTCGGACGTGGAACGCCAGATGGCGTAGCGGTCGCCTGCGCCGGGCACGGCATTCCATTTCAGTGTGATGCGTACAGCACCGGCAGATGTTACACTGAGCAGTTCCGGTGCACTGTAGGCAAGTTTGACTGATTTCGAGGAAGACCAGTCGCTGTAGATGGTCTTGGTGACGTCTTCTTCATAGGAAAGTTCTTCATCTACCAGCACTTCTTCCTGGTAACTGTATGTATATACAGTGCGCACACGGAATGCATATTTATTGCCGATGGAAACCTCTTCATACCGGGAGTAGAAATTCATGTATGTTTCACCAGTGCTGTAAATATCCGTCTGCCACTCATCATTTATGGCCATCTGAATTTCGTAAGTGTATTCAGTATCGGCATCCGGGCTCATGTTGTCCCAGGTCAGTCTGATATTGAAATCCTCATCGGCAACAGCATTGACATTGGTGGGACAGGGTGGTGTGTCCGGAGTTTCTGTCTGCGATTCTCCTTCTGCCTTCGCAGGAAGTGCCAGGAAAAGGCAGAAAATCAGGAGCAATGTGAAAGTCCGGATTAAAAATTTGATGTGTTTTTCAGATTTGTGCATAAGTTCCTCCTTTGTTCGTAGATATAGTCTGATGAGAAAAGTATACTGTTTTTGGGAGGGATTTGCAATCTTTTTTCTATAATAAGGTAAAAATGGTTATTGTTCAGAGTCAGAGCCAAATTGATTTACAAAAAGGCGTGAATCAGTCGGCCGGCTGATTCACGCCCTGTTTTATCTTATTATAGAAACGAACTGTTCGGATCATACGGAAACGGATGCTGTGCCGTTCGCGTCAGACCCGGAAACTACTGTCTGCTTAGTGGGTCAGAACAGTGTCCGTTATAATTATGCCAGAACTTCGTCACGGATATATTCGGAAAAATGATTGTTCAGATATTCTTCAAAATTTGCACTGGTCAGTACGGTGCCGGTCTTTTCCATGATGATTTCCTGACCGAGAGACAGACGGTTATTGATAATCTTCAGTAATTCAATCACCATGCTGATGGTAACGGTAGGACCGTTTACGGCTTCGGTGATCAGGAAGTCTTCGATAGTAGTGCTGATGGTGCGGTCATTGGTTACGGAATCATACAGTGTGCTGGTGTTCTTTTTCATGATAATCTCCTATTCTCTTTTTCTTAAACCTTACATATTGCAGTGTGACTGATTGTGTTAAATTATTAACAAATCCGACGATTAGAATTATACGTCGTTTTTCAGGTGGTGTCAATATTGCGGAATCAAATTTCTGATTTTCTACATAATCGCAGAAAACGGGCTTTTTAAAGCTTTTTTTCTAATAATTTTTATGCGTAGTCCGGTTTACTGCGGGGAATTGCGGTCAAAAAAACTGGAAGAATCATACAAATAGTAAGGACGAGAAAACAAGATTATAATAAACATCTGACAAAAAGTGTATAAAATCAGATACAAGAATCAGCGCCATAGGGTACTGAATTGAAGCAGTGCCCTATGGCATCACACAGCAGATACCGGACTGAATCAGAACAGTACCATGCTGAAATAGACGGCGGTATCTCCTCCGTAATTGAAGCACAGGCCCATTTCCTCCACCAGCTGCATGAGGACGATTCCGTGGCTTTCGCTGGAATAAAGCCGCTCGTCGGGGTGGCGGCAGGGTTCGTCGGGGCATGCGCATACGTCGCAGATGGCACAGCCGGTGGACAGGACGTGAATTGCCGGATTGATGTCAAGCAGCCGGGTGCGCAGCTCTCTGGTCAGGGCTTCGTGTTCTTTTTTTGCATCCAGACAGGCATCCACGTTCCATGCATCGGTTACTTCATGGACGGTGGAGAACAGGAAAAAATTATCATAGGAACGGCACCGGGTGATGTTATCCTCAATGGTACCTGCGTGGGGCGGACAGGCCCAGCAGTGCTGATAGCGTTTGCAGTCTGTCTGGCAGATGATAAAAACTTTATCGGAAAACGGAATCTGCTCCGTACTGCCGAAGCAGTATTCGCAGACGGGATATTCGGAAATCAGGGATTCGATTGTTTCCTGCATATTCATAATTGTCCAATACCTTTCTCTGCAGTGTATTCTTTATACGTAATATTTTTTATACGCAGTGCATTCTTAATACGTAATGTTTTTTTACGTGATATATTCTTCGTAAGGAAAATGTAACATATTTTTGGAAAAAAGAGAATCCTTTCCGTGTAAATACAAAAAGAATACAAATCCGTGTGTTATACTTTTGTTAACAGAAAGGCAGGTGGAGCTGATGGAGAAAAAACAAAAAATTCTGCTGGCGGAGGATCATGTAAATCTGCGGGAGCTGGTGCAGGATTATCTGTCTGCCGGCGGCTTTGAAGTGGATGTGGCCGGGGATGGGCTTGAGGCCTGGGAAGCGGTGCAGAGCCGGGATTATGATCTGATTCTGCTGGATGTGATGATGCCGGAGATGGACGGCTTTGAGCTTTGCCGGAAGATTCGTGAGGCGGAAAATGTTCCGATTCTGTTTCTCACGGCCCGTGTGCAGGAGCAGGATCAGCTCTACGGCTACGAGTTGGGAGCGGATGATTACATTGTGAAGCCGTTTTCTCTTCCCGTGCTGCTGGCCAAATGCAGGGTGATTCTGGAACGGAACCGGCGGACGGGAATGGGAGACTGGCTGGAAGCCGGAGGAATCCGTCTTCAGCTGTCCCGCAAGATGGTTTTCTGCGGGGAAAAGCAGGTGTCACTTCAGGCACTTGATTATGAATTACTGCAGTATTTCATGAAAAACCCGGGTCGGGTGCTGTCCCGGGAGCAGATTCTTATGAAGGTGTGGGGACATGATTATGAAGGAAGTGACCGGGCAGTGGATACTCATGTGAAAAACCTGCGGAAGGCTCTGGGAAAGTACGGCAAATGCATCCGCACGGTTATAAAATCCGGGTATGTATTTGAACGATAGAAGGATAAAAGAATAAAAGACTGGTTATGCAGGCTGTATCTGCAGAAGGCGGCTGTACGGGAGACAGTCTGTATGGTCAGGAAGCAGAACGGAGATGGGAAGAATGAGAAAAAACGAGCGTAAGGGCAGGAGAAAGAGCGGACGGAAAGATGGTTGGAAGCATTACAGGACTGCCATTCTCATAGAGTCTGTTATGCTGTGTATTATGCTTTTTCTGGGATATCTGCTCTATCAGATGGAGTGGTCGAAGGTGTGCAGTGAGTCTTACAGCGCTGTAAATAATCTGGACGGATGGAAAAGAGACTGCCCTGCCGGGCTGAGGGGAGACAGCACAGACATGCTCATGTATCATATCCTGAATCGTGTTCCCCAGTATGAGGTGGGAGCAGAAACTCAGGAAGAATCCGATTGTTACGGTCTCTACGTGGAATTGTACGATTCTGAAGGCAATGTGATGGTTAAAACAACTTCTCATGTACTGGCTCTGGGATGGTACATTTGGGAAACAGTGGAAGATGAGGGAACGGATCCCTCTGTTGCATTGATATTTCCGGAAAATTATTTCACGGAAGAACAGATGGAAGAATTGTATGCATGGATTATGGAAGAAAAAGGCCCTAACAACTGGGTAAGGGTTCGGAATATGACCGGGTATTATGGAGAGAATCAGGAATTTATTCCTGTGAAAATCACATTTTTCCGGGAAATTTCTGATGGAGAAGTCCATTCGTTTATTCTGGAAAACCGTTATGATGAAGAGCACTCCCGAAAGCTGGTCTGCCGAGGAGAGCAGTTCCAGCAGGTGGAAGGGCTGGCGGTTGATGAGGAAGGGTATATCGCTCTGTACCACTGCAGCGTTGACACAAAAGCAAATGAAGCGGCAGAAAAGCTGATGAAAACCGGCGGCAGGACCGGTCTGATAAGCGGACCGGAAATTGTGAATGGAGAAAACGGAGGGGGCTATTATGACAACAGTACGTATTTCATGACCGGGATACTGGAAGAAAGTGAAGCGGCAGGATATGCCATTACCATGTGCATTGATAACCGTTATCTCACTCTGCACAGCAGTAATTTTATCGGTTCTGTGCTGAAGATGCTGATATTCTGTCAGGGACTGGCGCTGCTTCTGATTGGCATGGTTCAGTATTTTCAGAAAAAGGAGCGGAAGGTCAAGAAGATGCGGGATCTGTTTCTGAACGCCATAGCCCACGAGATGAAAACGCCGGTGGCGGTGATTCAGAACAGTGTGGAATGTCTGCAGGCCGGAATTTATCCGGAAAAACAGGAACATTATCAGGAACTGATCGGGCAGGAAGCCGGACATATGGATGAACTGCTGAACAATATGCTGGTTTACACCCGGGTCAGTGACACGACCTGTGAGCTGCAGAAAGAATCCTGTTCACTGGAAGAGCTGACCGGGAAAGTCTGCAGGCAGTATCTGCCCCTCATGCAGAACAGGAATATCGTTTTGAAAACAGAGCGCGCTGAACCGGAGCCGGTGGACTGCGATATCCGTCTGATGGAGATGGTGATTGATAATTTCGTCTCAAATGCGGTGAAAAACTGCCGGGACAAAGGTGTGATCCGTATCCGCACGGAGAAAAATGGGATCCGCATCTTTAATGAAGGGGAACACATCCCGCCCGAATGTGCAAAACATATATGGGAACCGCTGTATAAGGTGGATAAGTCCCGGACAGAAACGAAAAAATGTGGATGCATGGACCCGGCTCCCGGCTCCCGGGCCACAGGAACCGGCATGGGTCTGGCAGTCAGCGAAGCAATCCTGAAGCTGCATGGGGCAGAGTACGGCATGGAAAATGTACCGGGAGGAGTGGAATTTTACTTCCGTCTTGCGAATGTCTGATGAACTGCACATATTTTCCAAGAAAAAGGATGCATCTGTGCATGGTTTCTGGTAAACTGTCTGTATGATATACAGTGTCCTGCCGGGTACTCCGGGGAATGGATGATCCGGCGGGCGATAGAAAGACACAGAAAGGAATAAAAACCATGAAAGCATCATTTATCTGTTACCCGAAGTGTACAACCTGTAAAAAAGCCGAAAAATGGCTGAAGGAAAAGGGTGTGGAATATGAGGTACGGGATATTAAAAACGAGAATCCCACCTGCGAAGAACTGAAACAGTGGCATGAAACCAGCGGACTGGACATTAAGAAATTTTTCAATACCAGCGGCATGCTTTACAGAGAAATGAACCTGAAAGACCGCCTGCCCTCCATGAGCACGGAAGAAAAGCTGCAGCTTCTGGCAACAGACGGTATGCTGGTAAAACGCCCGATCCTCATCATCGGGAATCAGGTACTCACCGGCTTCAAAGAAGCAGACTGGGAAAAAGCAGTGGAAAGCAATTAACTGTTGTCCTGTATTGCAGGATATGGATATAACCTGTGGCGGAGGGCTGTCGGATGATCCGACCGCCTTCGCCATCTGATACTTAATTTCCTGAATCCTTTTACTCTGACTGCATTTTACATTTATGGGCTTAATTCGGCCATTTAATCGTATTATTATCATTTTCAAACCGGATATAAAAGCATATTTCGTTCACTCTATCAAATTCAAATGTAAATTCCATACTTATATCTTCACAGTACATAACGAGACTTGATCCATAATCTTCATATTCTATAGAAGTAACATGATTCATTTGAAGTAAGGCTTCAATTTCTTTACTGGATTTTCCGATTATTACAGTATTCCATAAATATACTTCTGGATTTGATGTTGTTATCGTATCCAGCCTGTTTTCTGTATCGGATTCATTTCTCATTGCGGGATCAAACATAAATTGAGTCATCCGGTCATTATAAAAATAAACCGGAGCAGAAAAAGCTTCATCTATTATAATTTTATCCGGTTCTCCAAGTAATTGTGCCAGCTCTGATTCTGTTATTCCGAATTTAATATTTCCCAACCCAATTCCTGGTTTAACAGTTATTTCTGACATTTTCCTGTCTTTCCCCTGCAATGTTTTCCTGCCTTGCCATAGTCCGGCCCAAATGCAGTCATTATGTTCATCCGCTAAAACGCTGAATTCTATATCGGTCAATTTGTCATATTGAAATCCAAATACAGACCAGATTTCTTCACAAAATATGCTGTCAAAAATTTTATAGTCATCATATATTCTGGATGGAATTTTATTTTTATCAAGCAAAGATTCAAAATCAGTTTTTCTCATTCCGATGATTTTTTGATTCCATACATATGCATCTGGATTGGAAACAAAAATAGTAATTAACCTGTTATTGTTTTCTAAATCAAAAAAGAGTCTGGTCATGAGTTCATTATAATAATAAACAACACATCCTTCTCGTTCATCATCGTTAATTTTGTCTGGATTCCCCAGTATGGAAATAACTTCAGAAGGCACCATGCCAAAAAATATCTGTCCCAATCCAACTCCAAATTTGATTTTTATGTTCATTTATATTACCCGTCTTTCTGCGAAAGTGCTTTAAGGGTTATCCACAGGCGCTGCATCGATATCCACGAGGACGAATCTATTGAGGAGATTCGTTCGTCTGATCTGAATTATAACAGAAAAACAGTGTTGTTTCAACGCGAGAGGGGCTGTCAGATGATTACATATCCGACAGCCCCTCTCACATATTTTCTATCCTGCCAAAGGAAAAACGATTAAATTCCCAGCTTTTCTTTCATATATTCCACATCGGTTGATTTTCCGGTGTACAGTTCGATAGCGATCAGTGCCTGGAAGAGCATCATGCTCATTCCGTTATATACTTTTGTGCATCCGGCTTCCTTTGCCTGTTTCATCATAACGGTTTCGCGGGGTGCGTATACGGTGTCGGTTACGATCAGGTCGGGGCGGAAGAAGGAGAGATCAGGGATGTTGGTTTTGTCTTCCAGGGGATGCATGCCCACGCCGGTTGCGTCGCAGAAAATGTCTGCTTCCTGCATTTTCTGTTTCAGGAGATCGAGATCTGCCAGATCGTTCATGGTTGCTTTGCAGGAAGTATTGCTGTTGATTTTTTCAACGATTTCTTCTCCGCGGGCGTAGAATTTATCCTTGATATTGAAAATATGCATTTCCGCGATTCCGTCCAGTGCGCCGCGTACAGCGATGGCAGTAGCAGCGCCGCCGGTTCCGATCAGAACCATTTTCATTCCCTTAAAGTCGATGCCCTCTTCTTTGACACCCTGCCAGTAGCCCATACCGTCGGTGTTGTAGCCTTTTAATCTGCCGGTTACATTGCCGTTTTCGTCGCGCATGTTTACAACGGTGTTGATGGCGCCGCAGAGCTGTGCAGCTTCGTCTACTTCTTCCAGATATTTGTGGACAACTGTTTTGTTGGGCATGGAGATGTTGGAGCCCAGCATTTTTAATGCACGGATGCTGTTTACTGCAGCTTCCAGAGAGTCGTTGTCTACTTCAAATGCAAGCTGGATGACGTCATCGCCGTTTTTGTCGTAGGCAAGGTTATGGGTTGTAGGTGACTGTGTATGGCGGATGGGATAAGCCATTAATCCAACTAATTCTGTATGTCCTGTAATGTTCGGCATGATAATTACCTCTCTTTTTTATTTATTTGATTTCGTCCAGATCCAGAAATCCTTTCGATTCCAGTACGTTCAGGATGGCACGTCCGTCCATGGTTCCTTCCATGATGCGGCGGGCGCGTATGGAGTCACCGATGGGGTAAATATAAGTATCAGTATCAGCGAATGCTTCTTCCAGTGCGGGCAGAAGCGGATTGTTTGAACGCATTCCCAGGCAGTTGAAGCCCAGATCAAATTCCAGTTCTTTGATTTCTCCTTCCGGTGTCTTTACAACGAATGCATTTTCCTTTACTTCCTGAAGGGCTGTGTTCACATATTCCCTGACGCCGTATTTGTCGTGAGTTTCACGCATGGAGCATTTGGTGATGGGATCGGCCATCATGCCGATTGCGGGAAGCATATCGACGATGGAACATTCTGCTCCGCGGGGTGCGAAGTATTCAATGACATCGAGGCCTACGGAGCCGCCGCCCATGACAACGACTTTCTTTCCTTTGCAGAAATCGTCGGGGTATTTGCCGTCGTTCAGGTTGTTGATCATATCAAAAATAGTTGCCACATTGCCGGCTGCGATATTTTCTCTCAGGCCGGGAATCGGAGGAACCACCGGTACGGAGCCGGTTGCATTGACCACGATATCCGGTTTGAAGTTTTTGATATTTTCAATGGTTGCTTCCGTATTCAGGAACAGGTAAAGGTTGGGCAGCTTTGCTGCGCGTTTTTCCAGATATTTCGGGAAATCTTTCATACGTGTTTTGCTTGGAAGATCGGAAATAAATGTGGACAGACCGCCTACATGATCTTTCTTTTCCAGAACGAATACGTTGCATCCGACTTCGGCAGCGGTACAGGCTGCTTCCAGGCCTGCGGTACCTGCGCCGACTACAACCACGTTGCAGTTTTTATTGACTTTTAATTTTTTATAAACATCGCCTTCGGGTACGGCGGGATTGACAGTACAGCGGATCGGGTGATTGACGCCGATGCGGTTTCCTGCGCAGCCTACGTTGCAGGAGATGCATTTGCGGAGCATGTCTTCTTCCCCTTTCTGGACTTTTACGACCCAGTCGGGATCGGCAATCAGACCGCGTCCCATACCGACCATATCCACATCGCCGCTTTCCAGCACTTTTTCAACCACCTTCGGGTCACGATAGTTGCCGGCGTTGATAACGGGCTTTCCGAATTTGTCCTTAACGGCTCTTGCCTGATAGGAGCGCCAGCCGTCGGGCAGATAGTTGGAGTCGATCTGATACTGAAGTGACGGATTCAGACCGCAGGACACATCGTACATGTCCACAAATTCATCGATATACTGCAGGTATTCCAGTGTATCCTCCAGCGTATTGCCGCCGGGCACACGTTCTTCCGCGGAGATACGGACAATGATCGGGAACCAGGGCCCTACCTGTCTGCGTACCTCTTCCAGCACCATACGGGGGAAACGCATGCGGTTTTCCATGGAACCGCCGAATTCATCGGTTCTTTTATTATAGTACGGGGAAATAAACTGGCTCATCAGATAAGAATGGCCGCAGTGGATTTCAACGGCGTCAAAACCGATGGCCTGCACTCTTTTTGCAGCTTCTCCGTATTTTTTAACAGTGGTAAGAATCTCTTCTTTTGTCATGGGACGGGGGATTTCTCCGCCTGCCTTTGTAGGAATATTGGAGGAAGAGACGGTCTCCATTCCGGTTCTTGCAGAAGAAGCGGAAGCACCTGCGTGGTTGATCTGGATGGCAACGGTTGCACCGTTTTTGTGCAGGTTTTCAACCAGCTGATAATAACGGGGCATAAAGCTGTCGTGATCGATACGGATCTGGCTTGTGCCGTTGGAACCAACAGGGTATTCCACGTTGGCATTTTCCAGAATGATCAGGCCAACGCCGCCTTTTGCGCGTAATGAATAGTAATTCATGTGACGGTTACTCATCTCACCGCTTGTTTCGCCGTAATTGGTTCCCATGGGGGTCATGGCAATGCGGTTGCGGATGGTCATTCTCTTTACCGTTAAAGGCTCGAAAATCCTGGGATATTTTGCTTTCATAAATCTTTTCTCCTTATCTGAAACTAATACGATGATCTGCCACCGTAATATATTATCGAGTTAAGGTGCTTCTTCTGTCTGTGACAATTCCATTATAACCCCGCCAAACCATAACGTAAAATATATTTTATGTTAGTAATTGATACATTTAAAACATCAATAGAAGGAGGACTGCTGCTTCATATACTGTATGAATCTTCCGACAGCCGGCAGCTGGTACCGATCCTTCATCCAGAACATGAAGGTCTGGTGTGCCAGATTGATATCGTTCAGTTTATGAATATTGACACGGTTTTCATCGATTTCTTCAATATCCGGCACCAGCGCGATTCCGAAAGCTTCACTTACCATGGCCACAATGGAATGTTCATCGGGACATTCCACCACAATATTGGGGTGAAGCGAGAATCTTTTATAAAGCTGATTGGTATAATTGCCCAGCCAGGATTCCTGATCGTATCCGATCACCGGATAATGGTTGATTTCCTGAAGGGAAACAGATTCTCTGGCGGCCAGTTCATGTTCTTTCGGTGTGATCAGTACAATTTCCTGTGAAAGAACAGGGAAAAATTCAAAATCATCCCGGTCCGTATATCCGCCGAATCCCACGTCCAGTTCGCCGGACTGCACTTTAGCGGCGATAGCAGCTGTATGGTTCTGAAAAAAATTGAAGGTGACATGTTCATTTCCTCTTTGATTCAGAAAATTTCTTACATTATGAGGAATGTAGTGGCCGGCAAGGGGGAATACATATCCGATATCAATCCGCCCGCCGTCATCTGCCAGCTCCTGCATCTTGTTTTTTGCGATTTCACATTCGGCGATAATTCGGTTTACATATTCGAGAAACAGTTTTCCGGCCTTTGTCAGATGGACGCCTCTTCCGTTTTTTTCAAAAAGGAGTATCCCCAGCTCGTTCTCCAGGGCGGCAATGGAACGGCTCAGGGATGGCTGTGAAATAAAGAGATCTTCGGCGGCTTTCCGGTAGTTTTCATATCGGGCAATGGTCTGAAAATAGTAGAGCTGATTGAGCGTCATGTCTTCCTCCTTTTCTGTGGCTTTGTATTCGATTTTCGCTGAATTCCGGCTGTCTTATGCTGGATTCCAGCTGTTCTATGTCGGATTCATATCGTTCTATACAGAATTATTGCTGTTAATTTCTGTAATTATACCATTTTGATAGCCTGAATGCATCAATTTTTATACTGATTGGTATTGGAAATGTGCGCTTGTTCCTGATAAAATACAGACATACAAATCGTTAGTTTTTTAACGAAATGGTGCCGTGTTTCTTCTGTTTGTGACGAATCATTAGAAAGACGAAGGAGAACACCATTTATGAACAAAAAATATCTGCCTAGTGCACTGATTCTGTATCTGAATTATTTTATCCATGGCGTGGGCTGTTCCATTCTGGGGCAGGCTGTTATCAAAGATTCTCTGGCAGCAAGCTGGGGAGTACAGGCAATGGCCATCACCGCGATTTCCGCGGCGCTGGGTCTGGGACGTCTGATTGCCCTTCCCTTTGCGGGTCCCCTGTCCGACAAGCTGGGCCGCCGCATTTCCTGTGTGATCGGCGGAGCATCCTATGCGATCTACCTGATCGGACTTGCTTTTGCATTTAATGCCGGAGCAAACGGCGGTTACCAGATTGCTTATATCTGCGCGATTCTGGGCGGTATTGCCAATTCTTTCCTTGATACCGGTATTTACCCTGCTGTTGGAGAAATCTTCTACTCGGCGCCCGGTGTTGCAACCATGGGAATCAAATTTTTCATTGCCATTTCCCAGATGCTGCTGCCGTTTGTACTCGGTGTTGCTGTAACCACCACAAGCGCCGGTCTCGTATCCTACAATCCTCTGTTTATCGGCTGCGGCGTATGCTACATTGTGCTGATGATCCTGATTTTCTTTGCTCCGCTTCCTGATGCCGATGCGAAGAAGGAGAAAAAAGAAGGGCTGCTGGAAAGTCTGAAAAAAACACATTTTTCCATCGAATCCATCGCGATGATCCTGATCGGATTCACCTGCACCGGTACATTCCAGTTATGGCTGAACTGTGCGCAGAACTTTGCGAAGGAAGTGGTTGGCTGGGCTGATCCCTCCATTATGCAGACTTACTATTCCATGGGAACCATGCTTGCGCTGATCGTAACCGCGCTTCTGACACGGAAGATCAAGGATGTACGCTTTATCATGGCATACCCGATCATCTGTCTCGCAGCCATGATTCTGGTGCTCCTTGGAAAATCACAGGCGCTCTGCATCGCAGGTGCATTTGTAATCGGCTGGGCAGGAGCAGGCGGACTGCTTCAGATCGTTACCTCCGTGTGCAACATGCTTTTCCCCAGAATCAAGGGAACTGTGACTGCACTGGTTATGATCGCATCCTCCCTTTGCAACTACACCATCCTGACCGCTGCATCAAAGATGACTCCCTCCGGCGTTATGGTCATGAACATTGTACTCACCGCCATCGGAGTAATCCTCGGAATATTCGTAAATATCCGCTATGCAAAGATGGTTGAACTTGCGTCAGAAGAATAAATTGTTTATAATAGGAAATATTCGACTTTAATACTTTAGATCTGAAAAGTTACAGGAATTTTTATTTAAGATTGAGAAAGGATATAAATATGAATACTGTTCGTGTGAGAGATATTGAAATCGGTGCAGGCATCCCCAAGATCTGTGTGCCCATCGTTGGAGTTACCAAAGAAGATATTATTGCTGAGGCAAAGACATTTGATTCCATCCCCGTTGACGTGGTCGAATGGCGCGTTGACTGGTTTGAAGGTGTATTTGATTTTGATCAGGTTCTGGATGTACTGAAAGATCTGAGAGAGGCACTGGGCAATACTCCCATCCTCATGACCTTCCGTACTTCCAAAGAAGGCGGAGAAAAAGCAATTGAAGATGCTGCTTATGCGGAGCTGAATATCAGGGCAGCGCAGTCCGGATACGTTGATCTGGTTGACGTGGAAGCCTTCACCGGCGACGAGATCGTAAAGAAGATCATCGAAGAGGTTCATGCAGCAGGCGTAAAGGTTGTTGCGTCAAACCACGATTTCTTTAAGACTCCGGACAAGGATGAGATCGTCAGCCGCCTTAGAAAAATGCAGGAGCTGGGTGCCGATATTCCCAAGATCGCCGTGATGCCTCAGAACAAAAAGGATGTTCTCACACTTCTGGCGGCAACAGAGGAAATGGTATCCGAATACGCTGACCGGCCCGTGATCACCATGTCCATGGCAGGCACCGGCGTAATCAGCCGCCTCTGCGGTGAAGTATTCGGTTCCGCGCTGACATTCGGAGCAGCCAGGAAAGCTTCCGCTCCCGGACAGATGGGTGTCAATGATTTAAGTACCGTGCTGGGGCTGCTGCATAACGCATTATAAGTGTTATAAAATATTGATTCAATTGCCGGGGCCCTTTGCGGGGCCTTTGGCAATGTTTCTTTTTCAGAGGCGAAAATGGAGGGGAAAGATGAAAAAAGCAATTCACTGGCTTGATGAAAATCTTGAAGAATTTATTCTTATTATTCTTCTGATCGGAATGACAATTATCATGGGTGTACAGGTGTTCTGCCGTTATGCGCTGGGTATGTCATTGTCCTGGTCGGAGGAGCTGACGCGTTATCTGTTCATATGGAGCGGTTTTATCAGTGTCAGTTACTGTACCAAAAAATGCCTGTCGATCAAGATTGAGCAGTTTGTCGCAATCTTTCCCAGGAGGGGAAAAGCTGTTTTCAAGGTGGTCAATCATACATTTGAATTGATATTTTTTATCTATATGATTCCTTTTGCCTGGTCTTATATGATGTCTGCCGTGACCAGCGGACAGGTTTCTCCGGCCTGCTCCATTCCCATGTATTATGTACAGGCAGCGCCTTTTGTTTCCTTTGTTCTTGTTGCTTTCCGTATCCTGCAGCGGTGGATCATCGAATTCCGTGTTGCCAGGGGAGAGAATGTATTTGATCCGGCGCACCCGGAAAGGAATACCCCGGAGTCGTTTATTGAAGCAGGTAAGGAGGTTCAGTAATGCCCGTCGCGTTGTTATTTATCATTTTTGTGGTAGGACTGGTCATCGCGATTCCCGTATCCATTACACTGGGAATCACAGCGGTTCTGCCGTCCGTTTTTGATCCGTCATTTACAGTTGGAGCAAAATATCTGATCCGTGCCATGTTCGGCGGTCTGGATTCTTTTCCGCTTCTGGCGGTGCCCATGTTTGTCCTGTCCGGAATCATCATGGCAAAGGGAGGCATTTCCAGAAAGCTGTTTGATGTTTTTGCATATTTTCTGGGCAATCTTACTGCGGGAATGCCCTGTGCGGTGATCGTAACCTGCCTCTTTTACGGGGCAATCTCCGGTTCTGCACCGGCCACGGTTGCAGCAGTGGGAAGTATGACCATCCCGGTGCTGACAAGTCTCGGTTACGATCTGACTTTCAGCACCGCAATTGTGGCGGTTGCAGGCGGTCTGGGGGTTATCATACCGCCCAGTATTCCGTTTATCATGTATGGTATGGCTTCCGGCGCTTCTGTCAGTGATCTGTTTCTGGCGGGAATTATCCCCGGTCTTATGATCGGAGGACTTCTGATGTTTTATGCTGTTTTCTACTGCAGACGGCACGGTGAGGATAAAGAGAAAATCCGCGTGGAAGTAAAGAAGCTGCATGATAAAGGTTTATTAAATGTTGTTAAGGAAAGCTTTTTTGCCATCCTCAGTCCTGTGATCATTCTGGGCTGTATCTACAGCGGAGTTGCATCTCCCACGGAAGCTGCTGTCATTTCTGTATTTTATGCACTGATCATCAGTCTGTTTGTTTACAAAAGCATCCGTATAAAAGATATCTGGGAAATCCTCAGGGAAGCGGTAAAAACATTTACGCCCATTCTTTTTATCCTGGCAACGTCAGTGGCGTTTTCCAGAGTTCTCACGCTGATGCAGGTGCCTCAGACGGTCAGTGAATTCATCAGCAGCAATTTCCACAGCGCTGTCCTGATTCTGCTGGTCATCAATGCTTTCCTTCTGATTGTGGGAATGGTCATGGATACGACGCCTGCTATCCTGATTCTGACACCGATTCTGCTGCCGATTGTGACGGAACTGGGTATGTCCCCCATTCAGTTCGGTGTGATCATGGTTGTAAATCTCGCCATTGGATTTGTAACACCGCCCATCGGCGTCAACCTTTTTGTGGCCAGTTCACTGACCGATGTACCTGTTATGAAGATTGCCGGAAAATCAGCGCCGATGATAGGTTATTTTCTGGGGGCGCTGCTTCTGATCACGTTTATTCCGGCTATTTCGCTGGCTTTGTTATAGGAGGAACGGACATGCGTTTGAATATGAAATTTCATAAAATGGCAGCCGGGCTGATTCTGACGACAGCTGTTTCCTGTGTCCTTGCAGGCTGCGGCAGCAGCAGTCAGACCGATGAACAGCGTTACGCATGGCCTCTGGCCACCGCAAGCCCGGAAGATACGGTCACACAGATTTTTGCGGAAAAATTTGCTGACGAGGTAGCGGAGCTCAGCGGCGGAAAAATGAAAATTCAGGTGTATCCCAACTCTACCCTTGGGGGTGACCGGGATCTTCTGGAAACATGTGCCGACGGTGATATTCCTTTTATCGTGCAGAATACGGCTCCGCAGGTAACATTCATGTCTGATCTTGCCGTTTTTGACCTGCCCTGTGTATTCGATTCGCTGGATGACTGCCGGGAAACCATTGATGACCCGGAATTTTATGCGCTGATCAGCAATGTCTATACAGAAGGCGGCTATCACCTGCTGGGAATGGCAGATCAGGGCTTCCGTGTCATGAGTACCAATAAAAAGATCACGGAACTGGCTGATTTTAAAGGGCAGAAAATCCGTACCATGGAGAACAGTTATCATCTGGCGTTCTGGAAAAGTCTGAATGCCAATCCGACGCCCATGAGCTTCAGTGAGGTATATATCGGCCTGCAGCAGCATACCATCGATGCACAGGAAAATCCCTACGAGGTCATTGTATCCAACCGGCTGTACGAGCAGCAGGACTACGTGGTGGAAACAAACCACCTGCCTCATCTCATTTCCCTGATCGTCAATGATGAATTTTTCCGGAATCTTTCCGAAGAAGAGCAGGAAATCATGACACAGGCAGCAGAAAGGGCTACGGTTTATGCCCGTGAACAGTCTGATGAAAGAATTGCAGACAGAAAGAAAACCATCGAGGACAGCGGAACACAGATCATCCTCCTCCCGGAAGAGGTACGACAGGAAATCCGTGAAAGTGCCCGTGAAGTGTATGCTTCCATCGAAGCGAATATCTCGAAAGAGATTTTTGATGCGTATATGGGAGAGCAGGCAGACGGGAAGTAAATATACCGGCTATTTTCATTTTTTATTATGAAATAGCCGGTTTTTTGCTGCTGTCCGGAGACTGGCAGACTTTTTTGTATCGCAGTGCAGAAATTGATTTCGCAGAAAATATGTGATACAATTTTTTGAAAATGTAGAGATAATCTTCAGCAGAAGGAGTGTGAAATATGCCATTATTGATTGTTCGCAATGATATTACAAAGATGCAGACAGATGCTATCGTGAATCCTGCAAACAGAGAACTGAGGCAGGGCAGGGGAACCAGCCGGGCTGTTTATCTGGCGGCCGGTGAGCAGGAACTGACGGATGCCTGCCGGGAAATCGGATTCTGTGAGGCAGGGAATGCCGTACTGACAAAGGGATTTGCGCTTCCTGCCCGGTATGTTATCCATGCGGTCTGCCCGCAGTGGCAGGGAGGAGCTTGCAGAGAGCGGGAACTTCTTGAGCGTACATACATATCGGCACTGCAGCTGGCGAAGCAGCACAGGCTGGAATCCATCGCATTTCCGCTTCTTTCCTCCGGATTTTACGGCTGGCCGAAAGCAGATGCGTTTCATGCAGCAACCACGGCAATCGGCAGGTTTCTGCTGCAGGAGGACATGACGGTATATCTGGTCCTGTACGATTATGAGTCTGTGGAAATCAGCAGAAAACTGTTCGCTTCTGTGGAAGAGTACATTGATGACCATTATGTGGAAGAAAAGGGTGAATCCTGTTTTGCACCGGTAAAAAATGCTGTGGAAGAAAGCTGTAAAAAGAGCCTGAAAAAGAGCCCGGGTCGGAAGCAGAAAAAAGATGCAGTATGCTTTCAGCAGAAACCGGCGGTTTATTCGGGAAGGTTTCTTCGGGCCAGGGAACGCAGGCTGGAAGATCTGCTTGGCCACATGGATGAGACATTTTCGGAGATGCTTCTTCGCCTGATTGATGAACGGGGGCTGAAGGACTCGGAGGTTTACAGAAAAGCAAATATTGACCGGCGTCTGTTTTCGAAAATCCGGAAAAACGCGGATTATGCACCGTCGAAAAAGACCGTGCTTTCATTTGCCATTGCTCTGGAGCTGTCTCTGGATGAAACAAAGGATCTGCTGATGAAGGCTGGATTTGCTTTTTCGGGAAGCTCAAAATCGGATATTATCATATCATTTTTCATTGAAAACCGTCAGTATGATATATTCACCATCAATGAAGTGCTGTTTGCGTACGATCAGCCTGTTCTGGGGGAATAATCAGAGGTGTATATGAAAGAAAGGCTGTCTGCGCTGCCCTGAAAATGCAGTTTGGTAAAATGTCGCTTTCCATGCGACCAGATGGTTCTTCTGATTCGGTATACTGTTGGTACAGTGAAGCAATCAATAAAGATTGTTCACAGGAAACGCAGAAACAGAGAATACAGGAACAGAATGTATATGAGAAGAATCAGAGAGGGGCATTGATATGAAGAGCGGATTAACAGAACTGGTATTTATATTGGACAGAAGCGGTTCCATGAGCGGACTGGAGAGCGATACGATCGGAGGCTTCAATTCCATGATCAGGAAGCAGAAAGCCCAGCCGGGAGAGGCGATGGTAACAACGGTACTGTTTGATGACAGGTACGAGGTGATTCATGACCGGTTCCGGATCGATCTGATCCGTCCGCTGACAGAGCAGGAGTACTATGCAAGGGGCTGCACCGCTCTGCTGGACGCGATTGGGAGAACTATCGATAAGGTCGGACGGATTCAGAAGTATCTTCCGGAGGAGGAACGGGCTGAGAAGGTGATTGTTGTGATTACCACAGACGGACTGGAGAATTCCAGCAGAGTGTATTCACGAAAAAGGATTCAGAAGATGATACAGCATCAGAAGGAAAAGTATGGCTGGGAATTTATCTTTCTCGGAGCCAATATGGACGCGGTAGCGGAAGCAAGGACATTCGGAATCGAAGAAGACCGGGCAGTCACTTTTAAAAATGACAGCAAAGGCATACAGACGAATTATCAGGTGGTAGCAGATACTTTAACTGAAATGCGTAACTGTGCTCCCCATGCAAGGATCAGCGGAAGATGGAAGAAGAGGATTGAGGACGACTGCAGAGCACGGGAAGAATCATAAATCGGGGACGCCGGGGAAACTTCAGGGAAGGGGGTAGATATTATTTTTGTGCTGTGATAGAATAGAAACAAAATACGGTGCAGGCAGGGGGTACAGGCGATATGGGTATGTTTGTTAATCCTGATAACAGTGCTTTCAGGAGAGCGTTGAATTCAAAAATATATGTTGATAAGACTGGTCTTTGCTGGGAAATTTACATGTTTATAATCCGAACGCGATAGTAAATCTTATGCTGTGGGGACGGTTTCAGAGTTACTGGTCTCAGACGGGAACGTATGAGGCTATTCTCCCACTTATCAATATGGATTTTGACGGACTGAAGACAGCGATTATTACGATGTTATCCGGTGCTTCCGTTGAGGTTAAAACCACATCATTTCAGAATGATATGGTTACGTTCAGAAATAAAAATGATGTGCTGACAGCATTAATCCATCTTGGATATCTTGCTTACAATCAGGATAAAGGAACGGCATATGTTCCAAATGAGGAAATAAGGATCGAGTTCGAAGAAGCGTTGGGTGAAGTAAAATGGAATGAATGGCTCAGCTTCCAGCAGGAATCAAGGGAATTACTTTAAAATCAGCCGTGTGGATACAGTTTCAGAAAGGAGTATGTGGAGAGCATGGGTAAATACCTGAATATCGGAAATGCCGGGTTTGAAGCAGTAAGAAAGGGACATTATGTTGATAAGACGGGCATGATTTCGTTTATTAACAGCACTCTGGGAACAACAGATAAACTGACGTGTGTGA
>JBJELO010000007.1:0-5277 GCA_051879195.1 Lachnospiraceae bacterium | reverse complement strand
GCTCTTGCCTGTTCCACCATGGGAACGCTGTATTTTGTAGAACAGTGGCACAGATGCAGTCTGGCGCCGGTTTCCTCCGCCAGCAGGATATCTCGGATGGCAATAATGTCTTCCACCGCGTTGGTGATTCCGGGAAGCCCCAGTTCATCCGCCTTTTTCCCTGCATTCATAACACCGCCGCGCACCAGGCGGATATCTTCACAGTGAGCAAATACGGGAATTCCGGCTTCAGCTGCCCGTTTCATCCCCTCTGCATAAACAGCGCTGTCCATAACCGATTTGCCGTCTTCGCTGATGGCAATGGCACCGGCTGCTTTCATACCTGCCACATCGGTCACTTCTTTTCCTTCCATGCCCAGTGTCACTGCACCTACAGGAAGCACATGAACCACCGCTTCTGTCTGAGCCCGTTTTACAACTTCCGCCACCTTTTCCGGCGTATCCGTCACCGGCTTCGTATTGGGCATGGGACAGATCGATGTAAAACCACCCCGGGCCGCCGCCATACTGCCGGTAGCCAGTGTTTCCTTATAAGTCAGCCCGGGATCCCGCAGATGTACATGCAGATCGATAAAACCGGGCATTACATACAGCCCCTCTGCATCAATGATCTGTGCATCATTCGTTTCAATCGGTTCTTCCGAAATCTGTTTCACCAGACCGTCCTCCACCAGAACATCCGCTTTCCGGTCATAGCCGTCCGCCGGATTCAAAATATGTCCCTTTTTAATCAGTAATTTCATATCGGTTCCTCTCATGATCAATATTTATAAACACCGTTACCCCATAAAAATGCGCACCAGCAGTTCTTTCCAGAACGTGTATGGATGGTAGCGCATGGGCAGATCCATCCAGCAGTATTTTTTCACAATACTCTTCGTATGGGTAAAGGTCTGAAAACTGTATTTACCGTGGTAACTTCCCATACCACTGCCGCCCACACCGCCGAATCCCATACGGGAGGTAGCCAGGTGGATGATGGTGTCATTGATACACCCGCCGCCGAAAGAAACATTTTTCAGAATCCGTTTTTCTGTTTTCCGGTTCTTCGTAAACAGATACAGGGCAAGAGGTTTGGGCCTTTCATTTATAAATGCTTCCGCATTGGAAAGATAGCGGTAGGTCAGGACCGGCAGTACGGGACCGAAAATCTCCTCCTGCATCACCGGGGAATCTGCGGTCACATCAACCAGCACCGTAGGTTCAATCTTCAGATGGCTGCGGTCTCCCTTTCCTCCCACTGCGGCTTTTTCCCCTTTCAGAAGTCCCATGAGACGGTCAAAATGCTTCTCATTGATGATCTTCGGATAGTCCGGGTTCCTCACGGGATGCTCTCCCAGCATAACTGAAATGTAGAATTTCAGATATTTGACCAGTTCATCTTTAACGGATTCCTGCACCAGAATATAATCGGGCGCCACGCAGGTCTGTCCCGCATTAAGGTATTTGCCGAAAACGATCCGTTTGGCTGCCAGACGGATATCAGCCGTCTGATCCACAATACAGGGGCTTTTGCCGCCCAGTTCCAGCGTTACGGGCGTCAGATGTGCAGAGGCTTTTTCCAGTACCAGCTGCCCCACTTTCACACCGCCGGTGAAAAAGATGTAGTCAAATTTCTGATCCAGCAGCTCCTGATTTTCTGCGCGGCCGCCTTCCACCACTTCCACCAGTCCCGCAGGGAGGGCTTCACGGATGATCGTGGCAATCACCGCGGAAACGTTGGGCGAATAAGCGGAGGGCTTGGCTACAACGCAGTTTCCCGCCGCAATGGCACCTGCCAGCGGTTCCATCAGAAGCATAAAGGGATAATTCCATGGAGCCATCACCAGCACCACGCCGTAGGGCTCCTTCACTTCAAAACTGCGGCCATGGAACTGCGCCAGCGGCGTCAGCACCGGCTTTTCCCGCATCCATCCGGCCAGGTGCTTCTTCAGATAGGAAATCTCACTGAGCACCATGCCGGTTTCCGTCATGTAGCTTTCCATCCGCGACTTATTCAGGTCTTTCTTCAGAGCATCATTCAGTTCCTTTTCATGAAACCGTATGCTGTTCTCCAGCTCCGTCAGCGCACGCATACGGAATGCATAGCTTTTTGTCTTGCCTGTGGCAAAATACTTCCGCTGGCGCTTTACAATTTTTTCAATTTCCGTCATATAATGTACCTCAACTGCAGCAGTCCATACGATATCGGACTGTCTGAATATTTAATACGCTTTTTCCAGAATCTTCAGAATATCCTGTTTGTCCGCAGATACAGGATTTACGATCATGGCACCGTCATCCACCGCCAGCTGGGCAATCCGTTCAAAATCAGCACGGCTGACACCTACTTCCCGCAGCTTCTCAGGCAGATAGCAGATTCTGTGAAGTCTCCGTTTCATAAGCATAATGGTACGGATTGCCTCTTTTCCCCGTTTTTCTTCGGGAGTTGCCGCATACACATCCGGCCCCGCCAGATAAACCAGCATCTCTGCATAAAGAGGGTTCAGCTTCGGATACTGATACATCATCACATAAGGAAGCAGAATTGTCATGGCATGTCCGTGAGGCACCATACACACGGAGCCCAGAGCATGTCCGATGGCATGCACCAGTCCCACCATGGAATTGGAAAATGCCGCTCCCGCCAGCATGGATGCATTGGCCATAGCAAGCCGTGCTTTTTCATCCCTGCCGTTTCGTACCGCTTTGAGCAGGTTTTCTCTGATCAGATTCATAGCGGCAGCCGCATAGGCATCGCTGACCGGATTCTTCTGCATGCAGGTAAATGCCTCCACTGCATGACAGAGGGCATCCATACCGGTAGTAGCCGTAATCAGAGGCGGAAGTGTAATCGTAGTCCTGGGGTCCAGAACGGCCAGATCAGGCTGCAGTTCATAGGATATATACTCCAGCTTCTGTCTGCGCAGTTCATCCCGGATCACAGCTACCAGTGTTGATTCCGAGCCGGTTCCGGAGGTGGTGGGAATCGCTGCAAAAGGAATTCGGCGTCCTCTTTGGATGCATTCACAGCCCGCCAGCTGACGGATATCCTTCACATTGAGGGAAAGCACCATCTTCGCCCCCTTTGCCGTATCGATGACGGAACCGCCTCCAACTGCAGCCAGCGCATCACACCCTTTCTCCGTATAGAATGCTGCGATTTTATTAACCACATCCAGAGAAGAATCTCTGGGAATATCCGTATAGACTGCTGCCCATTTCATGCCGTTGTTTTCCACAGCGTCCGTCACCTGACGGACGATTCCTGCTGCCACCAGACCTTCATCCGAAAGCAGCAGCGGTTTCTTTACACCCAGCTGTCTCAGCTCGACAGCCAGATTTTCCAGACTGTACCGTCCGGAAACAATCTTTGTATTATGCTGAAATTCATAAAAATCCGGAAACATATTCATCCACTCTTTCTAATAATATATTTATACTATACCTGATCTGTCTGCAAGCTTCCGGCCTTTACAGCACTGCCCGGTAAGCTCCTGTAAACATCCCTGCAAAGATACGAAGATAGACATACACCATGGGTGCCTGACGTTTGTCCTGTTTTTTCAGGATTCTGCGCGTAATAATCTTCGGAAACAGATACAGTTCTGCCCGATCCACCACTCTGGCAAAGGACATGGCATGACCGATATCGCCTGACAGGGCAAATGCATGGCGGGCGTAGGCATCCGCCACACTGATCTGACCGGTCACCACCTGAAATGCCTGATCCGCGCTTTTGAAGATAAAGCACACATCTGCCCGACGGTGGCTGCAGGAATTAATCCTGCAGATTCCCTCCTTCGTTTTCATGAAATACAGATCCGGGCCGCCGGCGCTGCATTTCAGACCATAGACACGCCCCAGACGCCAGCCGGAAATCTCTTCCCGCACATCGGTATCAAGACGATACAGCTGATAAATTCCCGCATACAATACATACAAAATAATTGACTCAACCAGAAGTTTCCCCCGGCGGCACAGCCGGTACATCGGATCATGTTTCAGAATCCGGTTTTTTCTGAGCAGCAATTCTCTCATTGCATGCACACTCCTTTCCTGTTTTGGCTGATACTTCCAGCCATTTTTTCAAACTGGTATTGGTCCTGCTGACATCTCCGTCCATGAGGAAATGTTCACTGACTTATTCCAGAAATTTTTCAAAGCAGTAATTACTCAGATCCAGCCCTCTGTCAGTCAGAAAAAGCCGGTCATCCTCCTGTCCCATCAGACCATCCTTTTTCAGTTCCCGGACCGCATCTCCATATACCTCGGCAAAAGAACGGGAAAAACGATGCTCAAACTCTGAAATACAGATTCCCCGGGTAAGACGCAGTCCGAGAAACATAAATTCCTCCATGCGGTCCCGTTCTGTCAGACGTTCTTCCTCTTCCGGAACAACCGTATTCTCCTCAAGATACCGTTTCAGGCTGCTTTCATTTCTTGTACGGAACCACCCGTCAGGTCTTTTTACCAGCGAAGAAGCGCCCAGACCGCAGCCGTAATAAGGAATCCCGGTCCAGTAGGAAGAATTGTGACGGCTTTCGTATCCGGGTCTGGCATAATTGGAAATCTCATAGCGCAGATAACCGGCTTTTTCCAGAATCGCTTTCGTATCCTCATACATCTGTCGGTCCAGTTCTTCATTTTCCTCCGACCAGCAGCTTCCGTATCTGTCGTAAAACGGTGTGCCTTCTTCAATAATCAGGCTGTAAGCCGAAATATGTTCCGGCCCCAGGGAAACAGCCGTATCAAGATTCCTTCTCCAGCTTTCGGCGGTCTGCCCCGGCAGTCCCGACATCAGATCAATGCTGATATTGGCAAATCCTGCCCGGCGCGCCATCTCATACGTTTTCATAAAATCTTTACAGGTATGAATCCGACCCAGCAGCTTCAGTTCCTCCTCCTGAAATGACTGACAGCCAATGCTTAAGCGATTGATCCCGGCAGCCCGGTAACAATCCATCTTTTCAGAGGTGACGGTACCCGGATTCATCTCAAGCGTAATCTCGGCATCCGGCCTGATCATCCCGAAACGCCGAAGCGTGTCCATCAGGCGAATAATCTGCCTTCCTGGAAGAACAGAGGGTGTTCCTCCACCGAAATAAATGGTGGATATGGCAGTTCCATCCTGCGCCATCTGTTCCGCCGTCCGCCGCAGTTCCCGGTCAAGGCGGTCAATATATGCCTCCTGAACCGATTCATCCGCAGGCATCGACAGGAAATCGCAGTAGGCACATTTACGGACACAGAAGGGAATATGAATATAAATCCCGGCACATTGTGCATGCGCCGGGA
>JBJELO010000006.1:0-22997 GCA_051879195.1 Lachnospiraceae bacterium | reverse complement strand
TGGAGAAATAGCAGGTGATGAGATTTACAGTATTTACGAAATGGATTTTGATACTGTAGATGGCGGTGATATTGTATACATGTATGAACTGAATAAAAAACTGTATCAATACCCGGATAATATCCTGGTGATATGTGAAGCAGAAGATGAGATATTCTATTTTGATACTTCAAAAAGTCATGTTGATAATGAATATCCTGTATATGAATTTTATTCAAAAGAGATGTATGCAAATGATTTTTTCGACTTTTTAGAAAAGAGAATTTCAGAACTTGCATGATAACAAAAAGCCATTTTACTGAGACGAGATATTTTTTGTTATAAAAAACATGAAAACGGTGAACGGCATAATAGCTCGTTCACCCTCGTTTTCTGTTGCTATTGTCCGGCAAGCTGGAAGCTGTCGAGTTCTCTGCATAGATAAAACAGACGCATTACATCATCGATGTTTGCGCTGATATCTTCCTCTGAGTTCAGCTTTTTGAAGGATATGACCTTCTGCTAATTTAAGAATATCTTCTTTCTTTGACTTTTCGTTAGCCTCTAATGTGCAATCAAGAGTATAAAGTGTAAACAAATACTCATGATTCCAGTTGAACGGAGGCTTTGGACCACGATAACAGTGTTTTCCATAAGCGATTCCTTGCTCGATATGTATCGGGTTTTCAATAATACTTCCCTTGGCAATGCCTCCTGGTATGATTTTTGTAGGCGCAATATTCCAAGCTACCCAATGATTATATCCCGGTTCCAAAGGATGACCGAGATCATCCAAAGTAATGACCATCGTTTCTGCTTCTGCGACAATTCCTTCTATATGTAATTCCGGAGATTTGTCTTCTCCAAATCCTGAGTTAAAATCAGGTATCCATCCGCCATCAACGAAACAGGGTGTAGTAATCTTAAGCATACGAATTATCCTCCAACAATTTGAATTGGTCAATCAATTACTTGTTTTTTTCCAGCGAGGTAATAATCGCAGATCCCATTACAACAATCGCAAGAACTGGACCAAGTTGTGGCCAATTCATAATCTCATATCCCAAAGCACTGCCGAGGTATCCCAAGACAATGGCTATAATAGATGAAATAATCGCTTTATACATACAATCATGCTCCTTTATCAAACTTCGATTTTTTAGTTTTTCAAACTGGAAGTTGTCAGCCTTCCAAAACTTCTCCGTGGATACAAACTCTGCCTTCATCTGGACATCTCGCATCGAACATTTTTGCCCGCACCTGTCCATAATCAAGCAATGCACCGTTCTGCAATGCGTAGACAAGAGGGTAGATGTTGCTCCACAGCTCATGGCAGAGTGGCGGGCATAAGTCCTCAACGACGAATTCCTGCCCCTTTTTGAAATACCCGCATCTGCATTTGCTTTCAGTAATGATGAGTCTCACTTTTGACATTCAGCATCTCCTCCACAAATTTCCGATTTTCGCTCTGTTCGACTCCTGGCAAGCTGGAATTTGCTGCGATCAACCATTGGACACTGTTTTTGGTTTCCCATATTTTTCTTCCATTTCTTTCGTATGTGCATGAAGCAGTTCCAGCGCCCGTGTCCGGATGCCGGAGAGATTCGTTTGATCCGTATCTGCAAACTCGAGTTTGAGCCTCGCAGAAGCGATCGCATGACTATCGTTCGTTTTGCTTTCATCCGCTTCCGATAAAAACTTTTGCAGCAATCCCAAATCGCTGGAGTAATGGAGCTCCACAAGTTTTGCCCGGTATTCCAGCTCCGCGGGGGTGATTCCCGGGAATTGTTTCATATCTACGGTATGCTGTGCTTCGTGCTTCAGAAGAGAAACGAGAAACCGCTCGCTTTCAAAATCATATGCCTGCTCAATGCAGTTGATCGTGCCATCGGGCGAAGCCCAGCCACCCGTACCGTACATGCCGAAGGTCAGATAATCCATCCAACTGCGGAATACAAAGCCCTTGAGAATATTGACAGTGTACTCTGCTGTACCGTTCGGCAGCTCTACGCTGTAAACGGCAGGTACGGTATCCTTCCAGACATAGGGGCCGTAATAGCCCTGGGTAGCGCCAAAGACAGCATGATAGCCATGTTGTTCAAACACAGCACACAACCGCTGAGCAAGCTGGTCTTCCTCTGCATCCGGCATATCCAGCAGGGCTTTTAACCGGGTCAGCAGCTTGTCAGCGGCTTCTTCTGCGGGTAAACCGCAATAAAAAACATCCCGATAATATACCTGATACAACAGCAGTATTTGACCCAGAAATTCCGGCACATCATAGGTGCGGTATTCGCAGTTTTCAAAAATAGCGATGTAAGCCGGGAGAATGTCCCCAAATTCCTCGTGTTCCCGCATATACGCAATGGCGCCCTTCATGTCGCCATTTATGAAAAAGTCCTGAATTTGCATAGCTGTTTCGTCACTCCTTTCATGATTCGCATTCTACAGCCGAAATTAGAGGATTGATTGGATGAACATAATAATTCTTAAGTCAAACCAGGCAGCAAATGATTTATAGTCATTTGGTGCCTGGTTTTATAGATTTCGTTCCTTGATACTGTATTGTTACTACATAAACTGTTTTGCATGGTTCATCAATGCGGAAAATGGCGATATAATTATCAATCAGTAACTGACGGTAGCCTTTTCCGGCATATCTGCCCTCGTTACGCTCCTGATGGGACTGTGGAAATGTGTCCAGGCTTAAAATAGACATCTTAATTCTGTCTCCCTGTCCTTTGGCATTTTCAGGAGCCAATTTCTCATTTGCAATATATTTGTAAACGTGGTCTAATTCACGGATTGCTCCAGGGTTGACTTTTACCTTGTATTTATCCAAAATGTTTTTTCTCCAATTCTGCAAAAACTATTTCTGCGTCAACTGCTTCTGCTCCGTTAGCAATTTCCTGCTCGGATTCGAAGATTGCCTGGTCGATGTGATTCATTCTTGCAAATTTATCGTATAATTCACTACTCATCACAACCAAATCGCTATATCCATTTTTGGTAATAAAAATAGGCTCCTGTTCTTTGTGTGCGATATTGGAAATCTCGGTCGTATTGCGTAAATCCTTAATAGGCATAATAAGTGGCATAATGCTTCACTCCTTTCTTTGACACAATCATAGCATAATTATGCCTGAATAACAATATAAAATGCAACATTAAGGCATACCTGCACCACCAATCTTCTGTCAAACGGGGCACAGCCCAAATCCCGATTTGTCTACTCATCATATGATGCCTGAAGAAGTATGTCTTTCGACAAAAAGCACCAGTCAGGCTGCATTGTCCGTCTGGCTGGCGATTTTTGTATCAGGTATCCGGATTTTCAGCAGCCCGATGACCCGGACAGGCTGCAGACATAAACCTGTGATTCTTTTGACAGGGTATTGTCCATGGTATATAATGAGAGCAGTACATCTGCACACCGGAAGGAATTAATTTTAAAGGGGATGTGTTCAGGCGGGGGGCATTTTGTAAATGCCTGAAAAAGATAAATCAGGAAGGAGAAATGGATATGAGTGTTAATGGTAAAACAGGGGCAATATCAGATAAATTTATACATGAACTTTTAATTGCAGGACGTGATGAGGCAATTGATAATTTAGTTTGTGATTTTCAGGATAAACCATTCGATTCAGTTGGTATGGACAGGAATTCTATTGTTCAGTTAATATGTGATATAGCTGATAATGTTTTGTACAGGCTGCTGCTTTTGATTCAAACGTGGAATAAACTGAAGATTACTTTAGAAGGTGAAGTGATTGAGCTGCCGGACGATCTGGAAGAAATTCTATTTGGAGAAAATGGATATATACAAAAATATTGTAAAGAAGAGTATATTTGTAAAACAAAACAACATTTTCTGATCAAAGATGTCAGCGATTTTGATTATGAATCTTTTTCTGATAAACTGAAGTTTGCTTATGCACAGCAGGGAGATTATGCAAATAAAGAATTACTGTTGTTCGGTTATGAATTAATCCGTTTTGTAAGAGATGAGATTATTATATATTGTGACAACAATTTTGACCGGAATATTGACCGGGAATATATACCGATTATGGTTGATCAGACTTTAGGTACGCTGCTTCTTGCTATAGAACAGTTTGACGATCAGATCAGTATATATGTTGATGGTATGGATATTATGTTGATCAGTGATGGATTATGCGGAGAATTATATACCGAATTTGGTTGGATTGCATTGTTTTCAAAAGAACGTTATTATGAAATCTTTTAGCATTTTTATAACAGGGAGTATCATTTTTATTGCAAGCACAGTCAACATTGCTCTGCGGCTATTTGTGATAAAATAAATTTGACATTGGTATTATTTATTACTATTATCTACCGGAATTGATTTAAAATATGGCTTATACTATAGCCAGATAAGAAATGTATCCGAAATGAGGTAAAATGATGAATGAAGAATTTAATAGCGAACTGCAAGACACTTTTCTCGTTATAAATTATTTAAAACATCAGAAATTGATTTCCATAGGAAGATCATGTGATCTTTTATGGATAAATCTGGGACAAAAAATGTTTATAAAAGATCATTACGGTGATGAAATAAAAACAGGGGAATATGTATTGGATTTTCAATGTCCATGGAGAATAGAGGGCGAGCAGGCACATGTTAAGTTGGCATCGTCTGATATGTATGTGCCGCCTTCCGGTGTCGAATGGTCTGATACATTCGACTGGGAACCACAGGGGAATAATCTCTTTGATGAAAAAATAAAAAATGTTTTTCCGAAAAATGCAAATACTTATGTAGATGATATATATTTATCGAGAAATGGTGATTTGGAATTATTTTTTTCAAATAAGCTGGTTTTCAGGTGCTTTGTAAACAGTTCGATTGATGAAGAATGTTGGAGATTTTTTTCCAGAACATCAAAAGATATAGAATTGGTTGTTACAGGTACTTTCAATTCAAATGAAGATATTTGCGATTGACCGGGCATGCGATGAACGGGTTTTCTGATGTTGATAAATTGCATCTGCAGGTTGCCTGCGGCTGAGTTTTATGATAAGATATCTGCAGACGGAAAGACCGTGGTGATGCAGGCCGCCTGAGACTGGTATGGGTGGTCTGCCCCTTTTGTGTTACGGGTTTACGTATAATATATTGAAATGAATAATCAGGAGGATGATCAGAATGGAAAGTCAGTATTACGAACATCTGGTACATTGCAAAGCTTCACTGCTGGTGCAGATTTTGAGAGTACTCAGCGTGGTGGGTTTTGTTTTTTCATTCATACTTATGGCCACATCGATCATTGTGGGAATCCTTGGCTGTGTGCTGATGGGTCTGCTGTTCTGGTACAGCAATCAGGAGGCCGGCAAAGAGTATGAGTATGTCTATGTGGATGGAGATATTTCTTTTGATGCGATTTACAACAAGTCAAGAAGAAAAAACAAGGCAAAGACATCATGGGAGGAGACCAAGCTGGTCTGCAGAACGGATGCTCCGGAGCTGGAGGGCTATCGTCAGAAAAATGCAAAGGTACAGAGCTTCACCGGCAGCAATAAGGAGGGCATCTATGCGCTTGTTACCGAAGCAGGCGGTGCACCTGTCATTACATATTTTGAGCCTGCACAGGAGATGCTGGAAATGATGTGGCGCAAATCACCTTCCAGAGTAAAACGATAACAGGATAAGACGATAAAACCGCTCTTTCAGCCGGCGTTTCTGACCGGTGAGGGAGCGGTTTTTCAGTCTGAGGGAGTCTCTGTCAGGTTCCTTTGTTCGTCATATTGTGCTTTTTCAACCGGTTTTCCGACGAAATTTTTATTTGACAATGGATATCTTTTCTGATAGACTGTAAAACAACTTCAGCGCAGATAACAATTTTCGCAGAAAATTACGGATGTCTGCTGAATTCATTTAAAACAGTTCAGCTTTGCTGGGCTGTTACAATATTTTTATGTTTTGTGAAAGAGAGGTTTATACTGTGGGAACTATAATCGGTGAGGGCATTACTTTTGATGACGTATTATTGGTACCTTCTTATTCTGAGGTGATTCCGAATCAGGTATCACTGGAGACTCATCTGACCAAAAAGATCAAACTGAACATTCCGATGATGAGTGCCGGCATGGATACAGTTACAGAGCATCGTATGGCGATTGCCATGGCTCGTCAGGGCGGTATCGGTATTATTCATAAAAACATGTCTATCGAAGCACAGGCTGCTGAAGTCGATAAGGTAAAGCGTTCCGAGTACGGCGTTATTACTGATCCTTTCTATCTTTCTCCTGAACACACCATTGCCGATGCCAATGAGCTGATGGCAAAGTACCGCATTTCCGGTGTACCGATTACGGAAGGTACAAAGCTGGTCGGCATTATCACAAACCGTGATCTTAAATTCGAGACAGATTTCAGCAAGAAGATTAAGGAATCCATGACTTCAGAGGGTCTTGTAACAGCCCGTGAAGGTATTACTCTGGAAGAAGCAAAGCAGATTCTCGGAAAGGCAAGAAAGGAAAAGCTTCCCATTGTTGATGAGAACTTCAATCTGAAGGGTCTGATTACCATCAAGGATATTGAAAAGCAGATCAAGTATCCTTTGTCAGCCAAGGATGAGCAGGGACGCCTTCTGTGCGGTGCGGCTGTCGGTATTACCGCCAATGTGCTGGCCCGTGTGGAAGCGCTTGTGAAAGCGAAAGTGGATGTGATCGTTGTGGATTCCGCACACGGCCATTCCAGAAATATTCTGAATGCTGTGAAGCAGATCAAGGAAGCGTTCCCGGAACTTCAGGTGATTGCCGGCAATGTGGCAACGGGAGCCGCAGCAAAGGCTCTGATCGAAGCAGGTGCTGACGCAGTCAAGGTTGGTATCGGCCCCGGTTCCATCTGTACAACCCGTGTGGTTGCCGGCATCGGTGTTCCTCAGGTCACCGCTATTATGGACTGCTACAGCGCAGCGAAGGAATACGGTGTTCCGATCATTGCGGACGGCGGCATCAAATACTCCGGCGATATTACAAAGTCCATCGCAGCAGGTGCCAATGTATGTATGATGGGTTCCATGTTTGCAGGCTGTGATGAGGCACCCGGCGATTTCGAACTGTTCCAGGGCAGAAAGTATAAAGTATACCGCGGTATGGGTTCCATTGCAGCCATGGAGAACGGTTCCAAAGACCGTTATTTCCAGGAAGATGCCAAGAAACTGGTTCCTGAAGGTGTGGAAGGCCGCGTTGCCTACAAGGGTTCCGTTGAAGATACTGTATTCCAGCTGATCGGTGGTCTGCGTTCCGGTATGGGATACTGTGGTGCCGCTGATATTGAGACATTGAAGGAAACCGGCAGATTTGTCAAGATTTCCGCTGCTTCCCTGAAGGAAAGTCATCCCCATGATATCCATATTACAAAGGAAGCACCCAACTACAGCATCGATCATTAAGCAGGTTTTCCTGTCGGATATTTATGCAGCATAAAAAGTGAAGTTCACTGTGAGAGGAGATAGTCGGTCCGATTATCTCCTCTTTTGCCAGCAGATGACAGGGAACACAGAGAAGACCAGAGAATATAGAGAAGACCGGGGAATACGGAAACGAATCCGGAAAGAAAGTGAACTGTTCGCAGCAAAAGAAATTACAGAAATGACCATTGAGAAAATGACCATTGAGAAAATCATCATGGCAAAGGAGCAGGTTATTATGGTACAAGATTCAGATAAAATGCCTGAAAATGGCAGAAATGTAAAATCAGAGAGAATAGTTCAGGGAAAAAGTAAATCGGAAAAGACTAAATCGGGAAGGAACGGATCGGGGAAAAACAGAAAAAACGGCTCTTCCGCCGGCAGCCTGCTGAGACGCCTCTTTTTCTGTCTGGCTGTGCTGTGTGTTTTGACATGGATCGTGAACGGTTTTTCAGGAAGCGGGCATTTCGATAACGGCGGTTTCAGGGAGGCTGTGGAAGCGCCTCAGGACGATGAGATGCCTGACTGGATTACGCAGCAATTTCTGCCGGTGAACGATTATTCCAGACCGGGGATCGCTTTGGAGCAGGTAAACGGTGTTGTTGTCCATTATGTAGCCAATCCCGGGAGTACCGGCTGGGAGAACTGGCATTATTTTGAGGGATTATCCGAGTCGCATGAGACGAAAGCAGGAGCACATTTCATCATCGGCCTGGACGGAACAATCATTCAATGCGTTCCGCTGAGCGAGCTGACCTACTGCAGCAACAGCAGAAATGTGGATACGATTTCCATAGAGTGCTGTCATCCCGGGAAGGATGGAAAATTTACGGATGAGACGTACAATTCGCTGGTGAAGCTCTGCCGCTGGCTGGTGGATTACTATCATCTGGACAAGGATGATGTGATCCGGCATTATGATGTGACCGGAAAGCTGTGCCCTCTGTACTTTGTGGAACACGAAGACGCCTGGGAAGCATTTAAGGATGAACTGAAGTAACAGGGAATACACAGGCACCAGGGAATGAACAAGTGACAGGGAATAAACAAGTGGCAGAGAGTGAACAGGTCGCAGGGAATACACAGGCAATAGAGAATAAATAATGAGAAAAAAGCCATACTATAGCAGGGCAGGAAAGTGACACAGAAAAGCAGTGTTTGCCTGAAAGAATCTGGAGGTTGGTATGGCATTTACAATCAGTAAGAAGATAGATGACAATATCCGGTATTTTCATAAAAGGCTGGCAGTGGACCGCAATTTTGATATTATTTACCGGGTTCTGAATATCGGCGGGCGCAGAGCCTGCCTTTACATGGTGGATGGATTTACAAAAGATGAGGTGATACAGAAGCTTCTGCAGACCCTGATCGGGACGAAACCGGATCAGGTGCCTGCCACGGCTCATGAACTGTCCAAAACGCTGCTTCCTTATGGGGAAATCGGTCTGGCAAAGGATGCCGATACGGCAATCAGCGAGCTTTTGATGGGAATCACCATCATGTTTGTGGACGGATACGATCAGGCGCTGACCATCGACTGCCGGATTTATCCCATCCGCAGCGTGGAGGAGCCGGACAAGGACCGGGTGCTCCGCGGCTCCAGGGACGGTTTTGTGGAAACGCTGGTATTCAATACGGCGCTGATCCGCCGGCGGATCCGTGATCCTCAGCTGATCAATGAGATCATGCAGGTGGGCAGCAGCTCATCCACCGATATTGCCATCTGCTATATGCAGGACCGGGTGGACCATGAACTGCTGGAAACCATCAAAATGCGCATGAAGAATCTGCGGGTGGATGCGCTGACCATGAATCAGGAAAGTCTGGCGGAGTGCATTTATCCGCATAAATGGTACAACCCTTTTCCGAAATTCAAATATTCGGAGCGGCCCGATACGGCGGCTGCGTGTCTTCTGGAGGGAAGCATTGTCATTCTGGTGGATAATTCGCCGGCGGCTATGATTCTTCCTTCCAGCATTTTCGATATCATCGAGGAGGCCAATGATTACTATTTTCCCCCGGTTACGGGCACGTATCTGCGCCTGAGCCGGATGCTGGCGTTTCTTCTGGCCATGTTTCTGACGCCGCTGTTTCTGCTGGCTGTCAATCACCCGGAGCTGCTGCCCCGGTCCATGTGGTTTATCCTGCCCCAGGATCCGGTGAATGTGCCGTTTATCTGGCAGCTTCTGATTCTGGAATTTGCAGTGGACGGTCTGAAGCTGGCGGCGGTCAATACGCCCAACATGCTGACAACGCCGCTTTCGGTGATCGCCGGGCTGATCATCGGTGATTTTGCAGCCAGCTCGGGGTGGTTTAACGCCGAAACCATGCTGTATATGGCATTTGTGGTGCTGGCCAATTACACTCAGACCAGTATGGAACTGAGTTATGCACTGAAATTCATGCGGCTGATTCTGCTGATTCTGACGCAGCTGTTTGGTGTATGGGGCTTTGCCGCGGGTACTGTGATCGCTCTGGGAGCCATCATCGGCAACCGCACCATTGCCGGGAAAAATTATCTGTATCCCATTGTTCCCTTTGACGGAAAAGAGGTTCTGCGGCGGTTCTTCCGGGTGAGGATTCAGTATACCTGGGAACGAAGTGAGGAGAATGGACAGAAAAAAGGATAGAATGGAAGGTGAAGGAACACATGAAAAAGGAACTGGCGGATAAGATGACCGCTCCTCAGTATGAGGCTGTGACCCATAAGGATGGTCCCATGATGGTGCTGGCCGGGCCGGGTTCGGGCAAGACATTTGTCCTGACCTGCAGGATTCAGGAACTCATAGAGGCCGGTCATATCAATCCCGGCAATATTCTGGTGGTGACGTTTAACAGGGCTGCAGCTGACCAGATGAAAGAGCGCTTTCTGAAAATGTCCGGCCAGGAGACCACTGCCGTGTCGTTCGGCACCTTTCATTCCGTTTTTTTCAAAATTATCCGCTACGCATATCAGTATACAGGGAATCAGATCATCCGCGAAGAACAGAAATATGCGGTTCTGCGGGAGATCATCCGGGGGCAGCAGGTAACCATAGAGGATGAAAAAGAATTTATCAACGGCATCCTCAGTGAGATCAGTGTGGTTAAGGGGGAAATGATGGACCTTGATCATTATTATTCTGTTTCCTGCCCCTCTGATGTGTTCCGCAATATTTTCCGTGCGTATCAGGGCTGGATGGACCAGAACCGGATGATCGATTTCGATGATATGCAGGTCATATGCTGGGAGCTGTTCCGTGGAAGACCGGATATTCTGGCCTCCTGGCAAAAAAAATATCAGTATATTCTGGTGGATGAATTTCAGGATATCTGCCGGATCCAGTATGAACTGGTCCGGATGCTGGCGGCTCCTCAGAACAATCTGTTTATCGTCGGTGACGATGACCAGTCCATCTACCGGTTCCGGGGAGCAAGACCGGAGATTATGCTGGGTTTTGAGAAAGATTACCCGGGATGCAGAAAGGTTCTTCTGGATGTGAATTTCCGCTGCGACCGCAACATTGTGGCTGCAGCCGGACGGGTCATTCAGAAGAACAGAACCCGCTTTTCAAAAGAAATCCGGGCCAGCCGTCCCTCCGCCCATGCAGTACTGGTAAGAAAATTCGATGACAGCAATCAGCAGTATTTTCATGTGATCCGTGAAATACAGAAGAAATTTCAGGAAGGAACTCCTTTTGAGGAGATGGCGGTGCTTTTCCGCACAGTCCGCTGCGCCGGGGGCATGGTTCAGAAATTGATGGATTTTAACATCCCTTTTCAGATGAAGGATGTAGTGCCGGATCTGTACAGCCATTTTATCAGCAGAAATATTCTTGCCTATGTGCGGATTGCCATGGGAAGCCGGGACAGAAGCGATTTCCTTGAGATCATCAACCGTCCCAACCGCTATATCAGCAGAGAGGTATTTGACACACCTCAGGTATCCTTCGATGCACTGGCGGCAAAATTCAGGGATAAGGAATGGATGGCGGACCGGATCTGGAAGCTGGAAGTGCAGATTAAAATGCTGGCGAAAATGACGCCCTATGCGGCAATCAACTATATCCGCAATGCCATGGGATATGAGCAGTACCTTCAGGAATATGCACAGTTCAGGCGGATGAAGCCCTCGGAGCTTCTGGATGTGCTGGACGAAATTCAGGAGGCCTCCAGAGAATTTGAAACATATGAAGCCTGGCTGCTACATATTGAAGCATATCAGAAAGAACTGAAGGAGCAGGCTGCCGACCGGAACCGGCGCGGTGAAGGTGTTGTGCTTTCCACCATGCATGGATCGAAGGGGCTGGAATATGATACGGTATACATTATAGACGCCAATGAGGGAATTACACCTCATGAGAAAGCGGTGCTGGACGAGGACATTGAAGAAGAACGTCGGCTGTTTTACGTAGCCATGACACGGGCAAAGAACCATCTTTTAATCTGCTGCACGAAAGAAAAATTCAATAAAGCCCAGCAGCCTTCCATGTTTATCAGGGAATTTATGGGATCGGGAAAGAAAAAACAGCAGCAAAAATGAAACCGGGAAATCGAAAACGCCCCACAGCCGGATTGATGTACGGCTGCAGGGCGTTTTTATACAGTTTTATCCATTATCACTGCACGTCTTCTATCACTGCATGTCTTCAGGAACATTGTCAAAGAAATCAACTTCGTCCAGATGTTCGTCAAATGCATCGATTGCTGCGTCAAATTCATCATCGTCTTCGATGTTGATCAGCTGAGGCATACCATCCTTATCAACTCCGTAGCCGTAGATGAATACGCGTCCCTCCGGATCGGAAAGGTCTTCCATGGGCTGTACGGCGATATATTCTTTACCACCTGTGGTGTAGATCAGAAGTACGGCACATTCCATGGTACTGCCGTCATCCAGTTCGATAGATACGGTTAAATCAATTCCGGGATCATCATTCTTTTTTGCCATAATACAAACTCCTTTATAAATCTTTATACGTTAAAACGGAACAGAATTACATCTCCGTCTTTTACCACATAGTCTTTGCCTTCCAGACCGATCAGGCCCTTTTCTCTGGCAGCAGCGTAGGTGCCTGCATCCAGCAGATCCTGATAGTTGACTACTTCGGCACGGATGAAACCGCGTTCAAAATCGGAGTGAATCTTGCCCGCTGCCTGAGGGGCTTTTGTTCCCTTTTTGATGGTCCATGCGCGGGTTTCCGTTTCACCGGCAGTCAGATAACTGATCAGACCCAGCAGGCTGTAGCTTGCCTGAATCAGTTTTTCCAGACCGGATTCGCTTAATCCCAGATCCTCCAGAAATTCCTGTTTTTCATCATCTTCCAGCTCCGCAATCTCCTGCTCAATCTCCGCACAGACAACGAATACTTCGCTGCCTTCCTGTGCCGCAAATTCTCTGACGGAAGCAACGTAATCATTGGAAGCTCCGTCATCAGCCAGATCATCTTCGGCAACATTGGCCGCGTAGATAACCGGCTTTGCGGTCAGCAGATCGAGAGAATCCACAAAGGCCATGGCTTCCTCGTCATCCGGAGTAAATGTCTTGGCGGAATTGCCGTCCTCCAGATGTTTCTTCAGCTGCTCCAGAATATCCAGTTCCTTAGCCAGCGCCTTGTCATTTCTTGCGCCCCGGACCGTTTTGGAAATGCGGCGTTCCAGCACATCCAGATCGGCAAACAGCAGTTCCAGATTGATGGTTTCAATATCGCGGAGAGGGTTGATACTGCCGTCCACATGGACGATGTTGCTGTCTTCAAAACAGCGGACTACATGAACGATGGCATCCACTTCGCGGATATGGGACAGGAACTGGTTGCCCAGACCTTCTCCCTTGGAAGCACCTTTTACGAGGCCGGCAATATCAACAAATTCCACCACTGCCGGTGTGATCTTTCTTGAATTGTACATGTTTGCCAGCAGACCCAGACGGAAATCGGGAACCGGAACGATTCCCACGTTGGGATCAATCGTACAGAACGGATAATTGGCAGATTCCGCTCCGGCTTTTGTCAGTGCATTAAATAAAGTACTTTTGCCTACATTGGGCAGGCCTACAATACCTAATTTCATTCTGTTTTCCTCCTTAGACTTCATGCCGGAAAGCAGTCAGGCAGACCGCAGAAGGCATGAAACGGCATACTCGGCACAATTCTAACATAAAAGAATACGGGATTCAAGCCAGAGTTGGGACTTTGAATCGGACATTTTGCGATTGGCCTGAAATGTCTTGCTTTTCGGGTCTGCAGAGAGTACAATAGTTCAGATAGAATTCAGTTTAGATTGGAGATTGAGGTATATGTTACAGTTTGCGCCGGATATCCGGTTTCCCGGGCTGGGGATTGAGATAGGGAATCTGCCCAGCGGGATCATGCTTCCCATCGGTGATGGGTTTGAGGTGAAATTTTATGGAATTATTATCGGTATTGGTATTCTCTGCGGCTATCTGCTTGCCTGTCACTGTGCGAAACGGGAAGGGATATCTTCCGATACAGTGATTGATTTCCTTCTGTATGCTCTGGTTTTTTCCATTATCGGTGCCAGAACGTACTATGTGATTTTTTCATGGGATTATTATAAGGAAAACCCGCTCCAGATTTTCAATCTGCGCGGCGGCGGCCTGGCCATTTACGGAGGTGTGATCGCGGCATTTCTTACTTTATATGTGTATACAAGAGTGAAGAAAATGTCATTTTTCAAAATGGCGGACTGCTGTGTACCGGGACTGGTACTGGGACAGGCCATCGGGCGCTGGGGCAATTTTTTCAACTGTGAAGCATTCGGCGGCTATTCAGACGGACTTCTGTCCATGTGGATCCTGAAATCAAAGGTATACAGCGGCTACATCACAGAGGAACTGAACAGCCATATCGTCACCTGGCAGGGCGCGGAATACATACAGGTGCATCCCACCTTCCTGTATGAATCCATGTGGAACCTGGGCGTCATGGTGATCCTGCTGCTGGCACACCGGAAAAAACAGTTCAACAGCCAGATATTCTGGATGTACCTGGGCCTGTACGGACTCGGCCGTGTCTGGATCGAAGGACTCCGCACAGACCAGCTCATACTCGGAAGCACAGGCATCCCCGTATCCCAGCTCCTCTCCGCCTGTCTGGTAGCAGTCAGCACCGCCGCACTGATCCTGCAGTTTACCCGGAAGAAAAAAGACGGACAGAAGATGTAATAAAAACACCAATGAAAAATGCCGCATGGCCCCAAAAGGAACCATGCGGCATTTTTAAAATATAATCTACCGCGGTTCTTTCCGCTGGCTTATAGATAGGAAGTAAAGGAAGTAACAAATATGTATTCTCCCCCATACTGTTCAGGACTTCAATTGCCGGAGTTACAATAACCTGCGGCGGCAGAAGGACCGCAGTATCCTGTAGAGGGGACCATTGAAAACGCCGGCACTTAATGAGCAGCCTTCAAAAGAAGGACTGCGAATTTAGTACCGCTGCGTTTTCACCCGAGCGAAAGCGCGTCCCCGTACAGGATACTGCAGTCCTTCTGCCTCACAACATTTCTCCGGCTGAATCCAGAACAGCATCCCTCACCTTTTTCTAACGAATTAGCAATTTTTTTCAAAAAATACTTTGCAAGTGCCTGATAGTGTGCTAAAATGAATTTCAAAGTGACTGAAAGTGTAACTTTGTGCAACAGAAGGATGCGGCGAGGGCGGTAGATGATGGAGATGGACGATCTTTTTGCAGGATTTGATTTGAATATGCTCTACGGGAGATTCAGCCATTCTCTTGACAGTAAGGGAAGGGTGATTATTCCTGCCCGTTTCCGCAGCTGCCTGGGCGACGTTGTGGTGATTACCAGAGGCTATGATGTGAATTGTCTGAATCTCTACTCCAAAACAGAGTGGGTGAAGAGGATGGCGAAGCTGAAGGAAATCCCGGCAAGTGATGAACAGGGACAGAAGTTTATCCGGTATTTTCTCGGCAATGCGGAGCCCTGCGTTCCGGACAAGCAGGGGAAGATCCTGATTCCCTCCCATCTGAGAGAGGCGGCCCGTCTGGAGAAGGATGTGACGCTTTCCGGCATGGGCGACCGGGTGGAGATCTGGAACCGCGAGATCTGGGAGCAGAACAGCACTTATGAGTCAACAGCAGAGATCCGCGCAAGCGTGGAAAAATATGAGTTCTGAAGGAAGTAAGATGGAACAGATTGAGTTTAATCATGTATCGGTACTGCTGAAGGAGACAGTGGATGGTTTGAATCTGAAACCGGGTGCAGTGATTGTAGACGGAACCATGGGATTTGGGGGGCATACGCAGGAGGTGCTTAAGCGCCTTGGCGGAACCGGCAGAGTCATCTGTATCGATCAGGATGCGGACGCCATAGCGGCTGCCACGAAGCGTCTGGAGCCCTGGAAGGATCAGGTGACCATTGTCAGAAGCAATTATGTGGACATGCCGCTTGTTCTGGATTCTCTGGGAATCGATCAGGTGGATGGCATCATGCTTGATCTTGGAGTCAGCTCTTTCCAGCTGGATGAGGCTTCCAGAGGATTTACCTACCGCATGGAGGGGCCGCTGGATATGCGCATGGACCAGAGAAATCCGGTGACAGCGGCTCAGCTGGTCAACACCTGTTCCAGAGAGGAATTGTGCAGAATTCTGTGGGATTATGGTGAGGAGCGGTACGCACGCAGTATTGTGGACCGCATTATCAGAGAAAGGGAGAAAGAACCCATTGAAACAACCACTCAGCTGGTTGATATCATCCGGACATCGATTCCGGCAAAAGCGAAGAATGCAGGCGGGCATCCTGCAAAAAGGACATTTCAGGCACTGCGTATTGAAGTGAATCATGAACTGGATGTACTGACTGATTCCATAGATGCCATGATTGACAGACTTGCCCCCGGCGGCAGGCTCTGTATTATTACGTTCCAGTCCCTGGAGGACCGGATCGTAAAGAACCAGTTTAAGAAGAATGAGAATCCGTGTACGTGTCCGCCGGAATTTCCGGTCTGTGTATGCGGTAAAAAAAGTAAAGGCAGGGCAGTAACCAGAAAGCCGGTGCTGCCTTCGCAGGAGGAAATCGCAGGGAACAAAAGATCCAAAAGCGCCAAACTCCGGATTTTTGAAAAAAACAGATAAGGGGGATATGAGATGGCTGAATACAGGAACAGCGGCAGATATCAGGTTAACGGCAGTTCTGCTGTAAGACGACAGGAAGAGAGACAGGTTGAACAGAGACCGGCGAAGAAAAGACAGCGGCGGGTGCTGCCCCGTACAGCCGTGGATATTATCCCGGTTGCCTATGTATTTATGGTTGCGGTTGCCTGCGTATGTATCTTATCATTTTCTGTTACGTATGTTCATGCCAAAACAGAGATGACAGCGCTTACGAAGAGTATTTCTTCACTGCAGACCAGTCTGGAGACGATCCGTCAGGAGAATCAGGATCTTCAGAATGAGATTTCCACCTGCACCAGTCTCGATACGATTCGCAAAATAGCGACAAAGGAACTTGGAATGGTTCCCGCAGATGATTCTCAGATCATTTATTATGATCAGTCTGATTCAGAATATGTAAGACAGAAGGATGATATTCCCAATGAGTAAAAAAAAGAAAAGGCGGCCTGCGCCGAGAAAGGTCGCCAGATATATTAAATTCAGAGCGGGCCTGGTATTCCTCGTAGTACTGGGCTTGATGTGTTTTCTGTTGATCCGGATTATCGTGATCAACCAGCATAATGGTGAGGATTACAATAAAACCATACTCAATCAGATGGCTTACGACAGCCGGACCATACCCGCCGAGCGCGGTCAGATTCTGGACCGCAACGGCACCAGTCTGGCTTACAATGAAAACCGTTACAATCTGATTCTGGAGCCGAAAAATATTTTACTGACCGAGGAGGATACGGAAGCAACAATCAATGCTCTGGTGGAATGCTACGGTCTGGACCGGACAGAACTGAAGAAGATCATTGAGAGTAACGAGAATTCCTACTATGTGAATCTGAATCACCCGGTTTCCGAAGATGAGCGTCAGAAATTCCTGGACTACAAAGAAGAGTATGAAAATTCCAAAGAAACGGAACCTGTGACAGCGGAAACGGACAGTGCTGCGGCGAGTGAGCCGGAAAGTACCGGGGAGACTTCGGAAAGCAGTGCGCAGGAGGAAACCGGCAGTTTGGATGTATCAGAGAATGAAGGCAATTTCCTGACAAAAGCTTTTCAGTCAGTGAAAGCATTTTTCACCGATACGGAGACAAAAACAACAACAAAGAAAAAAGGCCGGATCATAGGTGTTACATTTGAGCTCAACCGGAAAAGAGTGTATCCCTACAATACGCTGGCTTCCACTACGATTGGATTTGCCAATTCTTCCGGAGGTGTGGCCGGGCTGGAGTATCAGTATGATGATCTGCTCAGCGGAACGGATGGAAGAAAGTACGGTTATCTGAATCAGGATTCTTCCGTGGAGATTCAGACAATCGAAGAAACCGACGGATACACGCTGAAGACGACTCTGGATGCCTATATCCAGAAGATCTGTGAGAAGATTATCAATAAATATGAAAAGAATACCGGGAGCAATGTTACCTCGATCATGGTTATGAATCCCAATAATGGTGAGATTTATGCCATGGCTGCCAGCCGGCAGTATGATCTGAGTCATCCCACCCGGCTGACAGATCTGTATTCCCAGGAAGAACTGGATGAGATGACGGATGAAGAAAAGTCGGAGATCCTGCTGAAGCGGTGGCGCAATTTCTGCACATCCAGCAGTTATGAACCCGGTTCCACCGCAAAGGTATTTACGGTAGCGGCAGGGCTGGAGGAGAATAAGATCAGTCCTGATAATACCTTCGTCTGCGATGGGGTAAAGGCCTACGGCGGAGCGCGGATTCACTGCCACAAGCGCAGCGGACACGGTGCTCTGAATGTAACCGGTGCACTGATGGCTTCCTGCAATGATGCGCTGATGCAGATCGGCGAACTGGTGGGCATAGAGGATTTCTGTAAATATCAGCAAATGTTTAATTTCGGGCAGAAAACCGGCATTGATCTTCCCGACGAACTGTCCTGCTCCAATCAGATTTACACCGAGAACAATATGACAGCCATCGATCTTGCCTGCAATTCCTTTGGTCAGAACTTTTATGTGACCATGGTGCAGATGTGTGCGGCCTATGCCTCCCTTGTAAATGGCGGCAATTATTATGAGCCGCATGTGGTAAAGCAGATTCTCGACAATGATGGCAATGTGGTTGAGAATATCGAGCCGAAGCTTGTTCGCCAGACAGTCAGCAAAAGCACCAGTGAATATATGAAAGAAGCGCTCCTGCAGGTTGTTGAAAACGGTACCGGCAGCCGCGTTCAGATCGACGGCTACGAAATCGGCGGAAAGACGGGTACGGCGGAAAAAGCCAACGTGGGAGATGAGGAGGAAACCTATACGGTCTCTTTCATGTCGGTTGCACCGGCTTATGACCCGGAAGTAATCGTTTATGTGGTTGTAGATGAACCGAATGTGGAAAAGTCACAGAATACATACCAGGCAAAGGATCTGTGTAAAGAAGCGCTGGAACAGATTCTTCCCTATCTGAACATTTATCCCGATGCGGATGATGATAATGTTTCCAGTGAAAACGGTGATTTTACAGCGCCTGAAGATGATGAGCTCTATAATGAGGAAGAAGATGATACACCCATTATCGAAAATCCCAATGACAGTGCTGCGACGCGGAAGATCAGAGAGGCTGCAAAGAAGGCGCAGGAAGAGGCACCTGATCATTCTTCCGGCAACTGATGCATAGAATAGGAAGAAGACTGCAGTGCAGGTGACGCGATGAAGCGTGAAAGCTCCGTATTTCCCGTCAGGCTGCGGATCCTGATTCTGGCAGGAGCCGGTTTTCTGCTGCTGACGGGGGTGACCGGACGCATGATCTGGATCATGGTCTGGCAGAGTGCCTACTATGAAGAAGAAGCGGCTGATGTGCAGCAGCGTGAACGTGCGATCAAGGCGGCCCGGGGTGAAATTTATGATCGAAACGGTACTTTGCTGGCGGGAAACCGTACCGTTTGTACGATTTCGGTTGTTCATAATCAGGTCACGGACCCGGAGCAGGTAATCGACAGTCTGGCAGGAATACTGGAACTTGACCGGGACACAGTCCGGAAAAAGGTGGAAAAATACAGTTCCAGAGAGATCATTGCATCGAATGTGGATAAGGAAAAGGGCGATGAAATCCGTGCGCTTCATATGGCGGGCGTAAAGGTGGATGAAGATTACAAACGCTACTATCCGCTGGGATCTCTTGCCAGCAAGGTCCTTGGTTTTACCGGGGGCGATAATCAGGGAATCCTGGGACTTGAGGTGCAGTACGACGCACTTCTTCAGGGTACAGGCGGGGTGATTCTGACTCCAACCGATGCAGCGGGCACAGAGCTTGTGCAGGAAGCGGAAAAACGGATCGATCCGGTTGCCGGCAGCAATCTCTATCTGACGCTGGATGCCGATCTGCAGTCATTTGCCCAGCAGACGGCGGAAAGCCTGTATGAGGAAAAATCGGCTCTGCATGTGAGTATTATTGTGATGAACCCGCAGGATGGAGAGATTTATGCCATGGCAGATGTGCCCGAGTATGATCTGAATGATCCCTTTACACTGTATCATGAGGACGGATCTGTATATTCCGATGAGGAATTGTCTGCTTTGACGGAGAAAGAGCGTTCTGATCTGCGCAACAGTATGTGGCGCAATTTCTGCATCAATGATACGTATGAGCCGGGTTCTACGTTCAAGATCATTACCATGGCAGCCGGTCTTTCGGAAGGGGTGGTGACCCCGGAATCCACATTTTTCTGTCCCGGCTACAAGATCGTGGAGGACCGCCGGATCCGATGTCATAAAAGAGGCGGCCACGGCAGTGAGACCTTTGTGCAGGGGGCCATGAATTCCTGCAATCCTGTCTTTATGGAGGTGGGACTGCGCATGGGTCCGACTGTTTTTATGAAATATATTGAACAGTTCCGGATTCTGGAGAAGACCGGCGTCGACCTGCCGGGTGAAGCATCCACCATTATGCACAGTCTGGAGAATATCGGAGAAGTGGAGCTGGCTACCATGTCCTTCGGACAGTCGTTTCAGCTGACGCCGCTGAGACATCTGACGACCATCTGTTCTCTGATCAACGGAGGGAACACGATCGTCCCGCATTTTGCCGCGTACAGCGAAGATGCAGACGGAGAGCATGTGGAATATTTTACCTGGGAGTCAGACGGACAGGTACTGGAGCCGGATGTCAGCGAAACGGTCAGGACGATTCTGGAAGCCGTTGTGGCGGAAGGAGGCGGCAATAAAGCTTATATTGAAGGCTACCGGATCGGCGGAAAGACGGCAACATCCGAAAAACTGCCCCGGGGCAACGGCAAATACATCTCTTCTTTTGTGGGATTTGCGCCGGCGGATGATCCGCAGGTGGCGGTTCTGGTGCTGGTCAATGAGCCGGAGGGCGTTTATTACGGAGGCACGGTATGTGCTCCGGCCGCTGCAGAAATCCTTGGCAATATCCTGCCTTTTCTGGAAGAACGCTATTGACAGCGGGCTGTCCGGGCGATATTATTACGGAGTATGCAGTAAAATGCGGTAACTGTTTCCTGATGAGGTGCGATTTATTTCGGGAGTAGGTTTTCTGAAACACGGAGCAGCTGCCGGAACGATAAACAGGTTTTCGGACATCTGCAGACAGCAGGAAGTGATTTCTGCTGCCTGCAGATGTCCGGGTACTGCAAAATACATAGCAGAGGTGAATAGTATGAATACCCATTATCTCAGTGCCGTGATACCGGCACTTGTATCGTTTGCAATCAGTGCGATTGCCTGTAAATGTCTGATTCCGATCCTTTATAAGCTGAAGTTCGGACAGTATATCAGAGAGGATGGTCCCCAGAGCCATCTGAAGAAGCAGGGAACTCCCACCATGGGCGGCATAGCCTTTGTGCTGGGCATTATCATCACCTGCCTTTTCTTCGTAAAAGATTATTCGAAAATCGTACCGATTCTTTTCGTTACGGTAGGATTCGGTCTGGTAGGCTTTCTGGATGATTTTATTAAGATTGTAATGAAGCATAACGAAGGCCTGAAACCGGCGCAGAAGCTGTTTCTCCAGCTTCTTGTTGCGGCTGTGTTCTGTTATTATCTGATGAGCCGCCAGGTTCCCGGAACGTATATGCTGATTCCCTTTACCTCATGGAAGCTGGAGCTGGGCTGGCTGTTCATACCGGCTTATTTCATCATTGTGCTGGGTACGGACAACGGTGTGAATCTGACAGACGGTCTGGATGGTCTGTGCAGCAGCGTTACCCTTCTGGTGGCTGTGTTCTTCACCGTTGTTTCCCTGATGACAGGCGCCGGAATCGAACCGGTCTGTGCGGCAGTGGCAGGCGGCCTGGCAGGATTTCTGCTGTTTAACTGTTACCCTGCTAAAGTGTTTATGGGAGACACCGGTTCGCTGGCTCTGGGTGGTTTTGTAGCTTCGGCGGCATTTATGATGAATATGCCCATATATATTGTACTGTTTGGATTTATCTATCTGATGGAGACTGTATCGGTTATGCTGCAGGTTGCCTATTTTAAGAAAACCGGCGGAAAACGTCTGTTCAAGATGGCGCCCATTCACCATCATTTTGAGGCTCTGGGCTGGTCTGAAACAAGAGTTGTTACTGTTTTCAGCATGATTACGGTTGTTATGTGCCTGATCTCTTTCCTTGCTCTGTAATGGACCGGGGCACGGGATGTCAGAGGTTGTGCAATTTTTCTGAAGGAGTCAAAAGAACATGGATTTTAAGAAAAAAGTATTGGTTGCCGGTGCCGGTATCAGTGGAATCGGAGCAGCGCAGCTGCTGCTGAAGCTGGGGGCACAGGTGGTACTGTATGACAGCAATGAAAATCTTGACCAGGAAGCGGTCCGCGGCAGATTTGCCCCGGAAGATGCCATTGAAATCCGGAAGGGAAAACTGACTGTGGAGATGGCTTCCGAAGCGGAGCTGTGCGTTATCAGTCCCGGTATTCCGCTTGACGTGCCCTTTGTGGCCGTTCTGAAAGAAGCGGGAATTCCCATCTGGAGCGAGATCGAGCTGGCTTTCCGTGCCGGGAAGGGCAGACTGGCTGCCATAACCGGTACCAACGGCAAGACAACTACCACTGCTCTTGTGGGAGAAATCTTTGCCAACGCCGCAGAAAGTTCATTTACGGTGGGCAATATCGGTATTCCCTATACGCAGGAGGCTCTCAATATGCGTAAGGATTCCCTGACGGTTGTGGAATGCTCCAGTTTCCAGCTGGAGACTATCGTTGATTTTAAACCGGATGTCAGCGCCATCCTGAATATTACCGAGGATCACCTGGACCGGCATAAAACCATGGAATGCTATGCGCAGATCAAGGAAAATGTTGCCATGAATCAGGATCGGAACGGTACCTGTGTTCTGAACTACGAGGATGACAGACTGCGTGAATTCGGCAGCCGGCTGGAGATTCCCGTGATCTTTTTCAGCAGTGTCAGAAAGCTGGATCAGGGCATTTATCTGGATGACGGCATGATCGTGCTGAAACAGGGCGATC
>JBJELO010000005.1:0-23116 GCA_051879195.1 Lachnospiraceae bacterium | reverse complement strand
TGGAATCTACTGGGATTCACAGGCTTCTTAAGCATGCAAACTTTTTACTGTTGAGAATAAATGGAGAAATTTATTTAATGACATAGTCGATAAAGATGAAGAGTTTAAAAAGGTATTAAATAATTATGGGGAGGGAAAAGAGGTCTTCAGTACTTTTAACGATCTTTGGATGATCGTTGCCTCCAGAGAGTATGAATTCTCCAGTTATTCAGTACAGGAAATTCTGGATGCTGCCAATAGGTTACGGGATTATACAAGAGGACATGGAGTGTTTACTTTTGAAATATCACAGGAGATTAATCTGAAATTAATTAAAATACTTGTATTTTTAATTGGTTGTCTTATTGAATGCCAGATGTTAACAGATGATTTGGATAACCTGGAAGAATTTGGCTGGGTTATATATTCGGGCGATGTACCATATTATTTGTACTCTATTGATGATAGATATGAAGAGTTCAGATATGAGTCGTTTCAAATGGGCAACAGTATCGCTCTGCCATTGGATATACACGGGTGAACAGTATGAATGAAACAAAGAGATGGAACAACTCGAGGCGTGATACTGCATATTGGGTGGCAATTTTACTGTTGCTGATTGTTGCAATGAACATTGCAACATGGAACTGGCTGAATGAAATTCCTGTAATGAGCACGCTTAAAAACTTATTGTATAATTTCTATTCTGCGGTGATTCCGCCTGTTATGAAAAAAGGAATTGAGTATGTCATATTAACGTTTTTAACATTGTATTTCATAATACTGTTGTTAATCGCTGTATTGAACAATATATGTGGCTGTCTTCCGAATATCAGGCAGTCTGAATCAGCGGGAACGTTCCGTTATTTATTAAAATCTGCTGTAATCTTTGATGTGTTTTTGGGCATAGTTCTTGAAGTTTGTGCGTTCAAAGGGATCATGGAGATGAACGGTGCTTTCAGAATTACTTCAATCGCAATGTGGATATATATATCGCTGTTTGCAGTTGGAAGTTATTTGTACTGGAAACATACAATTATATTGTCGTCTGCAGCTAATATGGCAAAATTTATAAGAAATGGAGAGAATCACGAATGCACAGCGTGGTATAGTATAACGAATTGTTATGAGAGAGTTTCCACTTTTTCCCGGGTTCCCTGGAAAGGCACGATAAAAGTGCTTATTGTGGATAACACTGATCTTGCAGGCTATGAGAAAGTTACAATGGAAAGCTTTTTTTATTATTTAATTGTTGTAGATTGTCGGAACGGACTTGATAAGAATACTGAAGAGTCTATAAAAAAAGTTGTTTTGCTTCCGCATGCAAATATTTTAGCATTGTTTCTGGGAGAATCTGAAAATTATGAATATCTGGAAAAATTCCTTGCCAATCAGAAAAATATTAAAATTATTAAAAAACCGGAGATTAAGCACTTTGAAAGAATCAATATCGAAAGTGTGATAGAGGATTTTATGCTGGATCATAAAATAACAAAGAAACATCCTCTCAGACTGACTGGAAGTGAAATTTTTAAATCTTCATATTCAGGCATTGGTAAAGGATCAGCAATGTGTCTGGACTTCATGAAGATGATAATAAATGATCTGGATATATTACCTTCAATATATGCTTTGTTTGATTTCATAGATTTGCAGTATAGACTTGCCATAGCCTGTACACTGAATTCGGATTTTTCACAGCAAATCAGCTGGATGAAGAACAAGTGGAAGATAATTGGTAATATTGGTGTTATGGCGAAGATTGTTGATAAGGCAATTATAAAAGGGAATCAGGAGGACAAACAATCAGGTTTGACGGCGGATATCATTTTTGACGAAATACTTACAGATAACGAAATGGTACTTGTTAAGAAATATCTGCCGAATTATGAAAAAGATTTTAAAAGGCCTGTTGAAGATACTGTTGTTTATCTGACAACTTCTTTAAGAAATGTATTAAGGGGGCATGGTACTTTTGATAAATCAGATGCCGCTGTACTGTATGCTTTGGTTTTTAAGCTTGCGATATTGAATATTTGTATTTTAGATGCCAATGAAATTTGTTTGGAACCAGGGAATGATATAATTCTGGAAAGTTCAGATTATACATATTATTCTGTGAATGGAAACTATAAAGGTATTTCAGGAAAAACAATGAGTCCATTTCTGGTATCCACAGGAAATGGAAATATTCTTGTTTTTAATAACTGGGATAAAAGTGCAGGTGCTAAAGAGATAGAAAATATCGAATATATTAATTATCTGGATGGCACATTGGTACTGCCGCAATACAAAATGCTGAAATCAGACGGGGGATAATCAAATGTTTAAGACAGTGAAGCTAAATATACTGATTCCGCTGCAGTATGACAGGGAAAAATTTCCGAAAACTGCAGAAGAGAATTTTGTTTCTTCAAAGGAAATAATTGATAAATGCAGGGCTTTCGGGAATTATGGCTGTGCAGAATGGTTTCATTATTGTTTTCGTAATAAGCCGATAGAAAATAATTTTCAGATGATAAATTCACCTCTTGTTATGGCTGGTGATTACCGGATGAGCCGGGTTGAGATGAATGGTATCAGATCCTCGATTGGACTGCATCATAATGAAAAAGCTGTCTGCACATTGATAAAAAACAGGATTGACTTTACAGTTGGAAAGATCAGAATCCTGTTCACGCAGAGTGGGATTGCATTTCTGCATTATGAGATTTTCGCTGCAGATCTGGAAGAAAGCGAAGTCCGTATCTTCATCCATGCATTCAGCCGGATCACAGGCAGCCATCCCGGAATGATTTTTAAGAAGAAAGTATCAAGAGATACGACAGAAGAAATCAAAGTCACGTTCAGGGAAATTATATTGAATATTCTCAATCTTCAGTCTTACATACCAGTGTCATTATACAATAATCGTATAACACCATATATTCAGATTTGCTTAATCGGATCATGCGAAAAGGAAAACGAACCGGCATTTTTTGATTCTGTCCAGGCTCTTTCTCCCCGTGCAAGTTCGAAAAGTATTGACCAATCCCGTATATATATCGGCCGGGAGGACTATATCAGGAGATTTGCAGGAGATAGAACGGTTTGTATATATGGTAATGCTGAGACCTGCGGACCGGAAAATCTGCAGTTTATTACAGATACCGGTAATGGCCTTGTAAAAACAGCTACGGAAAACTATGTCACAGTATATGCGTTTCTTATTTCTCTGCATTTGCTGCTCAGGAAAAATGATAAAGATGAGCAGGATATGAAATATTTGCTGAATGCACCATCCAGGCTGTCAGATGAGGACAATATCAGGGAATTCTTCGAGCAGTGTTTGTGGAATTCCGGATGGAATCTCAGCAGCGCAATATCTGATTTAAAGGAAAAAAACAAGACGGATATGGAATCAGATAATAGTACAAGAATTGTGCAGATCTGGGAACAGACGGATGAGAACAGAAAAACTTTGATGGCACATGGCAGAATGTTAGAGGAGATATCCGGTGAGATGCATGAAGTACATAGCGATGTGAGTTTCCTTGTGAATTTTGCCGGAAATGAACTGAAAGCTTATCTGGAAGAAGAAAAAGATAAATTCCGACAGTCCGGAAACAGCGGCAGTGATGCGGAGATTGGTGCATTTATTCAGAATACATCCTCTCATATTGATGAAAAGATCATGAGGTCCGGAGACGATATCGTGAAACGGGAGCGGGAAGGTCTGGAGATGCTGTTTGGGGATAAATGGGAATTTCTGCTGCCGTCGTCACAAACATCTCTGGTTTCTGCAGGTGCTTTATTGAAACGGTGTGCAGATATCAAGACACCGGATTTCGATTATTCCGGTATCTGTATCTGCTGCACGGCTGCATTGGAAGCAGAACTGAAGAGGGTGTTCTTTGATGGTCTGATGGACTACATGGTTTATCACTATGGTGAACCTGGAAACGATAATGCCCCTGAGATTTATGAGAACTGGCCGGATGCATTGCTCACTGTGCCGAGATATCGGTTTACACGCGGAACGAAAACCCGGTTAAGAAAAGTCAGTCATTTTACCATGGGGACCCTTCCGTTCCTGTTTGGAGAATCCGGAAAGCTTTCCGGCAAACCCGGAATTCGCACTGATCAGCTGGCGCAGTCTGAACTGATGAAAAAGAGAATGTCAGAATATCTTTCTACGATTGTGAAAGAAGCGTACCAGGATAACCCATTTGATGCATTTTATGTTCGCATTACTACTGATACATGTGTAACAGGTCAGACTGGGTGCTTCGTGTGGAAATGCGAGAAAATCCGTAAGGATTATCGGAATAAGGCAGCACATGTCAGTGTAATGTCTGAAAAGGAAGCTTCATCCTGCTATCAGAGCGTTATCACAAAGCCGGATACTTATGTCTACAAAGCCGAGGTTACAGGGGTTATTCTTGAACTTTTCAGCAAGGTTGACGGGAGCAGGTTGAATAGAACGTAAAATCTGTTGACTGACAGAGCGTTCAACAGATTATAGGGACGAAAGACAGATTATAGGGACGAAAGGATGTGCATAGAACATGACCTATAAAGAAATTATAAAGCAAAAAGACTATTTTCAGGAAATCACATGGAAGCATCTTTCAAATTGTCTGAAAGCATTCGAAAACCGGGAACTGTTATCTGCGTCCATCTGGTCAGCAGTTTTTGTGGAATCGATTCTGAAGGACATTCTCGGCGTACTGCTTAATGTGAACGTGAATACGGAAGAAATCAGTTCGCTGATATCCCGCCTGCGGAATACATTAAATCATGGTTCGTCGAAGTATGAATTATCAGCATCGGATTCTACTGCTATTGAAGATATTATGCGCAGATCAGATGAAATCCGCTTAAAGCGGAATCGTCTGGTACATGATACCGGAATGGAGAACAATTATCTGGAATCGGATGCAGATGATATCTATAAAAATGTTAATCTCATTATCGAGCGGTATATCAAAACAGAGGTAAGCAAAACGGTTTTTCGCAGGAATAAAGATGCATTGCATGAAGCCGAACAGAATCAGGCTGAGCCAACCTTCCCGATGTTCATAAGCACAATTACGCCGCATACATTTGAACAGTCCGAATTTATAGAGGAATTCTGCAACAGACTCAGACATATCGGCATTAAGCCGGTCAGATGTGTGATGACGGATTTTGACCGCCGGAATCCTATGGAAAAGGTACGTCGATATATTGAAGGCTGCCATGGAATTATTGTTCTGGGTCTGGAACGCAGCCATGCATACTTTTACAGAGATAAAGAAGGTTCGGAAAAAGAATCGGAAGCTATGCACCGCAGGTATTCATCTGCATGGCTTCAGCTGGAAACCGGCATGGCCATTGGAATGGGGAAAGATGTCTTTGTTCTTTGCCAGAAAAATTTATACGGAGACGGTATATTTGATCGGAACTGGAATAGTTATACACCGGTAGAACTGGATATGCCGCTTGATATCAATGATCCGAAAGTAAAGGAAACCTTACAGGTACTTGAAGAATATAAAAAAGAATGTGAAGCCGGCATGCAGTTGTAAATAAGGAACCGCACGTTCAGTAATTGATCCGCACAGACTGATAAACAGTGAATAAATCATTAAAGCCACTGTTTGTCAGTCTTTTCTCATCTATTTTTATATTTATGGCAGCTGTATAATTTAAAAACAATCTACTAATTAATTGCGTAGTGACTTGTTAGCTGGATTCAGATTGTTTATTATGGAAATAACAAAGCGAATCGAAACAAATCCGATTTAACGTTTAACATTTCAGAAACAATTCTAAAACAATATACAAACACAAAGCAGGTATGATATGCTGTAACCAGTGTTACGGAAAATCTGCGAAGGAGGAGAAGCATTCATGGAATACTTCAAACGGATTCTGCACAGGATTCTGTTTCCGGGTCCGGTGGTGGTAATTCTCAGTGTGCCAATTGCAGCGGTTTTATTGTTCTGCACATTTGCATATGGGGAAGAACAGAGCCCGATTGCATATGTGGCCTATGTGATATCTGCTTATTCCCTGACTATCGTGTGCGCATGTATTGTCAGGTTTCCCAAAGGGAGATTCAGGGCTGCTCTGCACCGGAATCCCCATATCCATCGCTATCTGACAGATATTTCATTTAAAACACGTGTTTCCTTATATTTATCGCTGGGAGTGAACATGCTCTTTGCTGCCATGAAATTTTTCTTCGGCATCTGGTACCGTTCTGTCTGGTTTGGAACACTGGCGGTTTACTATACCATGCTGGCTGTCATGCGTTTCCTTCTTCTCCGACATGTAAATCGGTCCGTGATCGGTTCGGATCTTGCTTCCGAACTGAAACAGTATCGTCTGTGTGGTGTGATCCTCGTGTTGATGAATATTGCACTGGCAGGCGTTGTTGTCCTTGTTGTACAGAAAAATGAGGGCTTTCATTACGCCGGGTATCTGATCTATGTGGTAGCCATGTATGCTTTTTATAACATTATTACGGCAGTGCGGGATGTGATAAAATACAGGGAGTATAAAAGCCCCGTCATGTCAGCGGCAAAAGCCATTAAACTGGCAGCGGCGCTGGTATCCATGCTGTCGCTTGAAACAGCAATGCTGATGCAGTTTAACAGCAGAGAAAATCCGGAAGTTTTCCGTCAGATCATGACAGGCACAACAGGTGGGGCTGTTTGCGCGATTGTATTCGTGATGGCTGTTTTTATGATCATAAAGTCTACCGGACAATTAAAAAAGATGAGTATGAAAGTACACGAATTGGAGGAAATTCGATGATTAAAATTCTTGTTTTGGAAGATGATGTAAGATTAAATCAGACAGTCTGCACCTATTTGAATGACAGCGGCTTTCAGGCCAGGGGATGTCTCAACGCGGAGGCTGCCTATGAAGAAATGTATAATAATCTCTATAATCTGATCATCTCTGACATCATGATGCCGGAGGTGGATGGGTTTGAATTTGCAGAAAATGTGCGGCGCGTCAATAAACAGATTCCTATCCTGTTTATGTCAGCCAGAGATGACCTGCCCTCGAAACAGAAAGGTTTTCAGCTTGGCATCGATGACTATATGGTAAAACCGATCCAGCTGGACGAACTGCTTTTGAGAGTCCGGGCGCTGCTGCGCCGCGCCAATATTGAAATGGATCGTAAGCTGAAAGTGGGAAATCTGGAGTTGGACGCCGATGGCATGAGCGCAGTAATAGGCGGAGAAGAAGTAGCTGTCACAACGCGGGAATTCAATATCCTTTATAAGCTCCTTTCCTATCCCAATAAGACATTTTCCCGGGCTCAGCTCATGGATGAGTTCTGGGGTATTGAATCGGAGACCAGTCTGCGGGCAGTGGATGTGTATATTACCAAGCTGCGGGATAAATTTTCCGCCTGTGATGGTTTCACGATCAAAACGGTGCGGGGGCTGGGCTACAAGGCGGTGCTGTTATGATCCGAAAAGATGGTTTAAAGAAAAACACGGTCCGGCAGTCCCGTTTTCCCCTTTCCCTTTTTGGTATCTTCTGGGGAATTTTGCTGCTGATGTCCGGCATTCACCAGGGACTGCTGGTTCTGGCAGATGAGCAGCAGTGGGGCAAAATCATACAGACAGTAATTCCGATGGTATACTGGGCTGCGGTAGCTGCCGGGCTGACGCTCTACACACGCTGGCGGATCCAGAAGGCCTATGAAAAGCCCATGAAGGAGCTGGCAGCAGCTACAGCTGCGGTAGCGCAGGGAGATTTTTCTGTCTATGTTCCTCCCCTGCATACCATGGATAAACTGGACTATCTGGACGTAATGATTGCAGACTTCAACAAAATGGTGGAGGAACTGGGCAGCATTGAAACGCTGAAAACAGATTTCGTTTCCAATGTATCTCATGAGATTAAGACGCCTCTGGCGGTCATTCATAATAATGCGGAGCTGCTGAACCGGAACGGTACGACAGAGGAGCAGCACCGGGAATATACGCAAAATATTCTGCATGCCACCCGGAGACTGTCCAATCTGGTTATGAATATGCTGAAGCTGAACAAATTGGAGAAACAGGTCATCAAGCCGGTTCCGCAGCTTTACGATGTCTGTGAGCAGATCTGTGAGTGTGCTCTGCAGTTTGAGGATATGTGGGATAAGAAGGATATCGAGTTCGTGGCGGATATGGAAGACCGGGCCATGATCCGGGCAGACGAGGGGCTGCTGGAGCTGGTCTGGACCAATCTGCTGTCCAATGCGGTGAAATTCACTCCTGCCGGAGGTACCGTTACCATCACCCAGAAGTCGGATGAGGAGAGGATCACGGTCTGCATATCTGACACCGGATGCGGCATGGATGAGAATACCATGAGGCGTATCTTTGATAAATTTTATCAGGGAGATTCCTCCCATGCAACAGAGGGCAACGGACTGGGGCTGGCACTGGTACAGCGCATTCTGGAATTGTCCGAAGGGACCATAACGGTCAGAAGCACCCCCGGCAAAGGCTCTGCTTTTACGGTTACACTTCCTGTATGTCTGAACAGAAAGGAAAAAGTATATGGAGCAGAAATATATGGAGGGGAAGAAACATAATGGGGAGAAAGAAGTATAACGGAGAGAAAGAAATGTAATGGAGAAAAAAAAGGACACCCCTTTTACGGGGTATGAGTACAAAGAAATTGCTGTTCCGGACGAGCAGGCATCCATGTATATGGATTGTTATGAGAATTTTGGCTGGGAACCGGATGAAAATATTCCTGTATCTAAAATCAATCACATGACAACTATCCGGATGAAACGGAACCGGAAAATCATCAACAAGATGGAACTGACACGTCTGCAGAGGCATTTTGAAGCCTGTGCACGGGAAATAGCTGAGCTGGAGCGGTCAAAGACATTGGTTGCGATGGTATGGGCTTTGACAATCGGTGTAATCGGAACAGCATTTATGACCGGTTCCGTATTTGCTGTTACACATGAACCGCCGGTTTACTGGCTGTGTATCCTTCTGGCAGTTCCTGGCTTTCTCGGCTGGATTGCACCCTGTTTCGTATATCGCCGGAAAGTGGAAACACAGACTAAAAAGCTGCAGCCGATGATCGAGGCCAAGTATGATGAGATTTATGAAATCTGTGAAAAAGGACACACTTTATTATGATATTTGCAACGGTTCAGAGCTTCGATAAAGTGAAGACAGCCTGCAGCAGGAATTCCCGCTGCAGGCCTTTATATTTCAGGTTTTCACCATCGCAGGTTGATTCTGCATCTACAAACCAGTGTATATTATCAGCGGTTTTCATACCACCAGGAAGGGCGCAAGCCGGCAGTTTTAATTCTCCTGAAATTCGTCCGGCCGCTTCAGCTGATATTTCAGCAGAGAGATGGAATTCAGGATGTAAAATCTGCTGAGGGGATCTTCCTCATCAAATGAGATCATGGTTTTCAGCTTCTGAAGACGATATGACATGGTGTTGCGGTGGATATACAGATTTTTGGCGGCTTTTACCGCATTGCGGTCACAGAGAAGATACTGATACAGGGTTTTCAGGTATTCGGTGTCATTTTTCCTGTCAAACTCATAGAGGGCAATGATGTCGGGATGGCATAATTCGTAAGCATTATGGGATTCAAGGGCCGCATTGAAAATGCCGTATAATCCGAATTCTTCCTGCAGAAACAGATACCGTTTCGGCTCATTTCCGGTGCAGAAACGCAGAATCGTCACTGCCTGCCGGTAATAGAGATCCATGTCACAGAAATTGGTAAAGGTTTTGCTCAGCGCGCCTTTCAGATTCATCTTCATTAAAAGTTCGCTGATTTTTTCGGAAAATTGAGCCTTATTCTGGGGCGATTTCATATGGCAGATGCAGATAATGCGGTTTCCGTTTTCAAATGCTTTGCAGTCATTTGTGCTGTCGTCAAAGTAATTGATCAGAAGCTGGATCCGGTCGATCGGCTGGTCTGTGACGTCGACTACAAGAACGAAATAGGTGTCGTTGATATGCCAGTCGAAAATAGCAATCTGCTGCTGAATCAGTATGGTATTGGTTACACGCCGGTGCAGGATATCCTGGAAAAAATTCTCATATACTTTTCCTGCGCGGGCGGAGAAAAAGGGACTGCTGCAAATGCGGGGAGCCAGCAGAATGCCCAGCTCTTCTGCAATTTCCTTATGGGTCTGCGTCGGTTTAGAGTAAATGCTGACAATAAAAATATGTGCTTTCAGTGTATTTGCTGAGAAAATATTCTTACATGTATACGGAAGATTGAACGTTTTTGTATCCAGGGTAAAAGCATTCCGGTATTGATTGATCTTATCCAGTTCTCCGCTGGTAATCAGCTGATTCATAATATGGATCGGCATATATCCGTAACAGGTCTGATAACGCCAGATAGCACTGATATCATCCATCAGCGTAGGAGTGGAGTGGACATACATTTTCATGCTTACATCAGTCAGATAAACCGTATCCGGTGTAACCATGGAACTGAGATTAAAAATTTCCTGCAGATCATTCCCTTCAATCAGTTTCATCTTCACCAGATCATCCCATTTCTGAAACTGTTCGAAGATTTTGAGGATGGAAGTGAAAACGGAATTCAGGCTGCCCTGGCTGGTCAGAAGTCCGTTTCTGATGACTGAAGTATGCGGCGTTTCGCAGGCCACAAGAGGAATGTCCGACAGCTGTCCGGCATCATAGCCTTCGGCGCATTCGTTCAGATCGATATACAGGACATCGGGTTCGGCAGGAAAGCAGGATGCCGGTGGAAGAATGCGGAAGCTGCCGAAAAAGATGCCGGGAGCTTTTTCCATTTTTAACGTGATTTTTTCAGATGATACCGATGACAGGATTTTCTCAGGAAACGGGAATTCCGTTTCCTGAGAAATATCATTTTCCATTTCCGGTGTTTTTCCGGCAGAAAGATTTTCGTAAATCAAAAGTAAAGATAATTTCATTGCAGTTCGCTCCTTCCTGCCGGTTGTCAGCCGTGTTATCTATTCATTTCCAGAAGTTCTTCTCTGCATTTTCTGATTTCGTCGGTAATGATCTCCTGCCATTCGGGGCGGACCAGAAGCAATACGGGAAGATAGCAGCCGCCCTGAGCATTGGCGATGATCTCATCATGAATGCCCTGACGAAGTTTTTCCTCTGTTAAAGTGCCGGCAGCATCCATAACATCGTATTTCTGAGTATCCAGATATACATCGTAGACCACCTTATTGCCGGTGATTTTTTTCAGTTCCGGAATGTTGTTGATGGACATGATGTTTAAAGCATCCACTTTCAGATCATCAACGATTTCGGGAACCAGATCTTTAATCAGGCCGCAGCAGTGCAGGTCGAATTTGATTCCTTTGCTGTGTACATGTTCAACAATTTTCCTGGTGGGTTCCTTGATCAGGGAGCGCCAGGTGTCAGGGGAGAAGAACAGTCCTCTCTGGGTTCCCCAGTCATCATGGTAGCAGATCACATCCGGTTTGTAATATTCGGCAATTTTGTCGATCAGTTTGCATTTGTAATCGGCCAGAGCATCGAATAACTCGGCTACTTCTTCCGGGTCGGTGAGCAGTGCGCATAAAGCATCTTCAAATCCCATCAGAGTCTGAAATCTTTCCACAATTCCGTTGTGGATCATCTGATAGAGAAGATTGTTTTCACGGTCAAAAGCGGGAATTCTGTCGATTTCGGCAGCGTGTTTCCAGTCAATTGCGTCCAGATCGGGGAACTGAACCACTTCTCTCCAGTCACAGACATCTTCCAGAAGATAAGGTGCTACAGGCATGGGAGCCGGTTCGCCTTCTTTCCAGAACCAGTGAACGCCGAACCAGTCCTGTCCGCCTTTTCCGCCGAACGGTCTTTCCTGATAGCCGTTTACAGGGACATTGTTGATGATTCCTTCACCCATAAGAGGGAGATATTCGGTTTCTTCATGCTGGAACAGTTTCATGAGATTTTCTTTGGGAGTAAGCATAATTATTTTCCTTTCCAGTTTAATATAAATATGTTTTTTTGTAAATCTGTTTAGCGGATACGCCGCACCGGGGAAACACGCAGTGTTTTCGAGGCTGGCTCTGAACAGTAACTCTGCATGTCTATATCATCGGGTTAAAATTGAATCAACATGTTGGTAATCTAAAATTGAATCAGCATGTTGGCAATCGGCCAGATAATGACCATAATGCTGACGAAGGTTAACAGCAGGTAAATCAGTGCATATTTCATCGTCCCCTGTACTGTAATGTGTTCCGGACCAAAGAACAGCGGTGCGGGAACTGCAGCGGCAGGTGTCAGAATACCGATCATGGCGCCAAGACCGATGACGATAACGAATGCGGGCATATTGATTCCGGTTGATGCCAGCAGGGAGATGGCAATGGCATAGATCAGGTACATGGTAACCGTGTTGGACATGAACTGTGTAATGATCATACCGCCGAGAACCAGAATTGCCATGATCGCCAGAGTCGGAAGTCCTTCCAGAACCGGTGACAGCAGGTTGTAAAGCCATGTGCTGATGCCGCAGTTTTCCAGATTAACAGCTGCCCCCAGTACCGTTACGGTTGCTGTAAAGATCAGCAGTCCCATGGGAATCGTCTTAACGAGCTCGGGGAATCTGGCGATGGGTTTGCCATCCACATGGATGATGCAGACCAGTGCAAGGGCCAGAATCGGAGGAACACAGGCGCCGATCTGGTTGAGATAACCGGTCAGGCCGGGAGCCATGGAAGAACCGAACTGAGGGAACAGCCATGCAACAACAACAAGGATAAAGATGATTGTTGTGATTTTACCTTCTCTGGACAGAGGCGGATTGGCTTTCTTCATGGCTTCCACATCATAAGCGCTGAATTTGTCGGTTTCCGGCTTCCAGATAAAGCGGATGATCAGCATCAGGATGATGTAGGAAATAATTTCAAAGGGAATGCCGACCATCAGCCACTGACCGAAAGAAATTGTAACGCCCAGTGCAGGAGCGGCAGCAGCGATCAGCAGGAGCGGAAGTACATGTGAAATGGGAGAACCGGCGCTTACGACAGCATTTCCCCAGTAGATGCCGCACATCATGACGGTGTAGAATTTATCGCCCTTTTTGTAGCCCAGTTTTTCACAGATTTCCGTTGCCAGGTTGATGTACATAATCGTAACAGCGGTGGCTTCCATGAAGGTACCGATTACAAAAAAGGACAGAATGAACATGGAGAGGAACGTGTAGGGATGTCCCTGGCAGGCTTTTCTTGTAATGAACCAGTTGGCAATTTTGGTAATGACGCCGGTCTGGCTCAATACGGCGCTGAGTGCCATACAGGAAATAACGGTGATGATGATAAAGTTACCCATGGAACCGGCGTATACGTCAGCGTAATAGTTTTTGCCGTTGGACATAACTCCGGTCATAACCAGCGCGCCCAGTGCCAGAAGGCTGACCCAGTCGGTGCCGACCGTAATCCACAGATAGATGGTGGGAATCAGAATAGCCAGAAGACGAACACCTTCCGCAGTCAGACCATTTCCTTCAGGAAGGAACAACATAATCAGAAGAAGCAGTGCCAGTGCAATGACACAGTTTAAATAAGTTTTATTTGCTTTCATCTTAGTCTCCTTTAATCTTGAATGTAGAATGTATTTTAATGCAGATTTACTAAAAACGCGTTTTTGTTATTTGAAATTATATGGGAATTTTACAAATAACTCAACGGTACTGGGGCATAAGTGTATCATTTTGCTTTGTGCAAAGCTGCACAGTGGCATGATTTATGCATGGCCTCCGCAGAAAGGTTTCTTTTTGAATCCGGCAAAACAAAGAATTGCGGCAAAAATTTGTATTTGCTGCAGACCTGTGCTATATTTATATAAATGATTGCAGCTGCCGGCCATATATCCCTGTGTCTGAACAGCTGCAGGATATATTTTACCAACGAAAGGAAGAGAGGGATTGATATGTGGACAAGAGGAGAACTGAAAAGCAGGGCAAAACTGTCGTTTAAACGAAATTACTGGAAGTGTGTTCTGGTGGCTCTGGTTCTGGCGATTCTGGTGGATGGTGTCTCTACGGTAACCAATAAATATTCAACATCCAATACGCAGAATGCGGTTACCGGCGGGCTGGATTTAAGTCCGGACGTACTGCTGGAGGATGAGGATGTATATTCGGAAGATGGTTACATGATTTATGAGGAGGGTAATGTATCTTCATCATCCGGGATTCTGGATTCCGCAGGCGGTCTGCTCGCTACGCTGGGTATCGGCCTGATTCTGATTATTATGGCTGCGGCAGTGGCAATCGGTATTTTTGTATGCAACCCCATTGAAGTGGGCGGCTGCAGCTTCTTTCTTGACAATGCGGCAGATTCGGAGCAGCAGCCGGGTCCCGGCAAGCTGTTTTTTGCTTTCCAGAGCGGCGGCTATATGAATATTGTGCTGACTCTGTTTCTGCGAAACCTGTATACGGTACTCTGGACATTTCTGTTTATTATCCCGGGGATCATCAAGAGCTATGAATACCGCATGATTCCCTATATTCTCGCGGAGAATCCGGATATGGACCGCAAAGAGGCATTTCAGCTAAGCAAAGATATGATGCAGGGTGAGAAATGGAATGCGTTTGTGCTGGATCTGTCCTTTATCGGCTGGCAGATACTCAGCGGCATCACATTTGGCATCGTGGGTATTTTCTGGACGAACCCTTACGTATACGCAACCAACGCGGAGCTTTATCTGGAATTGAAGCCCGGAAGAGAACAGCATCAGTATTGAAAATCTGCAGAACAGAGGCAGCTTTTCTCCTGACAGGAGTTCTGCCATGTCCGAAAGAAAAAATCGTTTTTTTTGAAAAAACTGTTGACAAATCATAATTTCGTGCTATAATTCGTTACAAGCAAAGGCGCTGAGGAAAAACCTCGGCGCCTTTTTCTTTTTCCGGGAATAGAAAGAACAAATTCTGAGATGATTAAGAGGAGGTTCAGTCTATGTATTCATCAGTTGACGTTATTTGGACTTTAATCGGTGCCGCATTGGTATTCTTTATGCAGGCCGGTTTTGCACTTTGTGAGGCAGGTATGACCCGTGCGAAAAACACAGGTAATATCATTATGAAGAACTTAATGGATTTCTCCATCGGTACTCCTGCTTACTGGCTGGTAGGTTTTGGTATCATGTTTGGTGGCAGCGGTGCTCTCATCGGCGGATTTGATCCCTTCATCCGCGGCAATTATGATTTTGGATCATTACCGGTACTGTGTTATGTAATTTTCCAGACCGTTTTCTGTGCGACAGCAGCAACCATCGTAAGTGGTTCCATGGCAGAGCGTACAAATTTCAAGGCTTACTGCTTATACAGTGCCATGATTTCCCTTTTCGTATATCCCGTATCCGGTCACTGGATCTGGGGCGGCGGCTGGTTATCAAGCCTCGGCTTCCATGATTTCGCCGGAAGTACCGCAGTACATATGGTAGGTGGTACTGCAGCATGCGTTGGTGCATCCATTCTTGGTCCCCGTATCGGTAAATATGACAAGAACGGTAAAGTACATGCAATCCCCGGACACAATCTGACAGCTGCAGCTTTAGGTGTATTCATCCTGTGGTTCTGCTGGTTCGGTTTCAACGGTGCAAGTACCGTGGCAATGAGTACCGATGCAGATATGTTATCCGCAAGCCGCATCTTCATGAACACCAACATGTCAGCAGCAGTTGCAACCTGTGTTGTTATGGTATTTACATGGCTTCGTTATAAGAAACCCGATGTTTCCATGTCACTGAACGGTGCTCTGGCAGGTCTGGTTGCAATTACAGCAGGTTGTGACCTGGTTACAACAACAGGCGCTTTCATCATTGGTGTCTGTGCAGGTTTTGCTGTAGTACTTTCTGTTGAATTCTTTGATAAAATTAAAATTGATGATCCCGTTGGTGCAATTTCCGTACACGGTGTCTGTGGTGCTCTTGGTACTATTTTAACAGGTTTATTTGCTGAAGCAGATGGCAGCGGTTTATTCTACGGCGGCGGATTCCATTTCCTGGGCGTTCAGATTCTGGGTGTTGTATCCGTAATCGCATGGGTTGCCATTACAATGTTCATTATCTTTACGGTAATCGATAAACTGGTTGGTCTTCGTGTTCCCGCACAGGTTGAAATCGAAGGTCTTGATTACCATGAACATGGTCTGGTAAGTGCTTACTCAGGCTTCAACATTACCGATCTTTCCACCAGCATGGAAGTAAATGCCAATACCGATCTGGGTGAGGATGACTATGAAAAGGCCAGCGAAGCACAGAAGAATGCATCTGTTAAGGTTGTAAGAACAGAAAATACAGAACTTGCAACAGGTATGTACAAAGTTACGATCGTTGCAAAGCCTAGCCGTTATGATAAGCTGAAAAATGCATTGAATGAACTGGGTGTAACCGGTATGACCGTTACACAGGTAATGGGCTGTGGTATCCAGAAGGGTGCCGGCGAACGTTACCGTGGTGTTGAAGTGGATGTCAACGTTCTTCCCAAGATCAAGATCGAGGTTATCGTTGGTAATATTTCTGTTGAAAAAGTTATTGAAACAGCTAAAAAGGCTCTTTACACAGGCCATATCGGTGATGGCAAGATCTTCGTTTATGCAGTACAGAAGGTTGTAAAGGTTCGTACCGGTGAAGAAGATTTCGCAGCACTGAACGATGTGGAATAAGTGACAGAGAATCGTTATAAAGAAAATTGGTGATTGTCCGGAAATATATTCCGACAGATGACAGGCGGTAAGTGAAACACTTTACCGCCTGTTTTTACTTCCGGCGTCTTGACATCTTTTGAAAAGATTTATATAATATCCGCATTAATCCTATTAATTAACTATGAATAAAGATGAGCGATAAAAGACGGAATACGAGGTGTAAAAATGATTACAGATTCTGCTTTTTCCAATGCAGGTCCCTGTTCGGCTCATGTGAATGCTGCAGGAAATCGTGCACTGATTGCCATGAGCGGCGGTGTGGATTCCAGTGTGGCAGCGCTTCTGATGAAGCAAAAAGGGTATGACTGCATGGGAATTACCATGAAACTATATAATAATGAAGAAATCGGTATCAGCAGGGAAAAAATCTGCTGTTCTCTGGATGATGTGGAGGATGCCAGACAGGTGGCACAGACGATGGGAATTCCTTTTTATGTTCTGAATTTCAGCGAGCATTTTGAAGAATGCGTGATCCGGCGTTTTGTGGATACATGGCAGAGCGGAGGGACTCCCAATCCCTGCATTGACTGCAACCGTTTTATTAAATTCGACAGACTGATGCAGCGGATGAAGGAACTGGGGTATGATTATGTGGTGACGGGGCATTATGCCAGGGTGTGTTTTGATGAAAACAAGGGAAGATATCTATTAAAGAAAGCGGTGGATCTGTCCAAGGATCAAAGCTACGTTCTGTACGGTATGACACAGGAACAGCTGGCCCATACTCTGTTCCCTCTGGGGGAATTTCATAAAAGTGAGATTCGGGAAATTGCGGAGAAACACGGTTTTATCAATGCCAGGAAGCATGACAGTCAGGACATCTGTTTTGTACCTGACGGGGATTATGCTGCTTTTATCGAGCACTATACCGGGCAGACGGCGGAGCCGGGGCTGTTTGTCCTGAAGGACGGGACGGTGATGGGGACGCATAAGGGCCTGATCCGATATACCATCGGACAGCGAAGAGGGCTTGGGCTGGCGGTTCCCAGGCCGCTTTATGTCTGCGGAAAGGATATGGAAAAGAATGAAGTGATTCTCGGAGAGCAGCAGGAACTGTTTACCGATACGCTGGAAGCTGATCATCTGAACCTGATTGCAGTGGCGAAGATTGAAAAACCGCTGCGCTGTAAAGCGCGGATCCGGTATAAACAGCAGGAAGCTCCGGCTGAAGTGGTACAGCTTTCGGAAGACAGAATCCGGGTGGTCTTTGATCAGCCGCAGCGGGGAATCACGAAAGGTCAGGCGGTTGTGCTGTACGATGGTGATCTTGTCATCGGAGGCGGAACGATTGTGTAACAGTGTATTGACTTTTTGCCATATTGTGTTATATTAGACGGGTACATTTTTCGGGGTCAGTGCTTCAATAAGTGCTGGCCCTTTTTCAGACAGCCGGATGCGGTGCATCCTGCTGTTTTATGGAGAAAATGCGGAGAGAGAGGAACAGAATGAGTTTATTGAATATTGATGATAATTTGATTGATACAAGAATCATGCGGGCAGTCAGTGAGATGGGATTTGAGCAGTTCACCCCTATACAGGAGCAGGCAATTCCCGTGATGATGGAGGGAAGAGATGTGATCGGTCAGGCTCAGACCGGTACCGGGAAAACGGCGGCTTTCGGTATTCCGCTGCTTCAGACAGTTGATCCGGAGGAGGATGCGCTGCAGGGACTGGTGCTGTGTCCCACCAGAGAGCTGGCCATTCAGGCAGCGGAAGAACTCCGCAAATTTGCAAAATATCTTTCCGGTATCCGCGTACTGCCTGTCTATGGCGGCCAGGATATCACCAGACAGATCCGTTCGCTGAAAAACGGCGTGCAGATCATCGTGGGAACACCGGGACGTGTCATGGACCATATGCGCAGACATACAATTCGACTGGATTCCCTGAAAACCGTTGTACTGGATGAAGCCGATGAGATGCTGAACATGGGATTTCGGGAAGATATGGAGACAATTCTTTCCCAGATTCCCGGGGAACACCAGACGGTGCTGTTTTCAGCTACCATGCCTCAGGCAATTCTGGATATTACGGGGGAATTTCAGGAGGATCCCGTATTTATCAAGACCATTCAGAAGGAACTGACCGTCCCTTCCATTAAACAGTATTATTATGAAGTAAGCCGGGAAAACAAGAGAGAAGCAGTAGCCAGGCTGCTGGATTACTACAATCCCAAACGGACGCTGATTTTCTGCAATACCAGGAAAATGGTGGAAGAACTGGCAGAGGATCTGAAAGGAAGGGGATATTTTGCAGAAGGGCTGCACGGCGATCTTTCTCAGGCCGTGCGTGACCGTGTGATGAATTCCTTCCGCAGCGGTACCTGTGATGTGCTGATTGCCACCGATGTGGCTGCGCGCGGAATCGATATCGGCGATGTGGAGGCGGTAATCAATTTTGATGTGCCTCAGGAGATTGAGTATTACGTGCATCGTATCGGAAGAACGGGACGCGCAGGCCGCAACGGACGTTCTTTTACGCTGGTAGTCGGAAGGGAAATCTACAAGATCCGTGACATTGAGCGTGTCTGCAAAACGAAGATGAAAGCCAGAGCACTTCCCACCTCTGCAGATATCAACCACGCAAAAGGCGAAAAGGTTCTGACAGAAGTAACGGAAATCCTTCATGATGATGAGAAGGATTTATCGGATATGACCCGTATGATCACGGAAAAAATGGAAGAGGAAGACTGCACTGCGCTGGAACTGGCAGCAGCTTTCCTGAAGCTTCACATGGGTGAGGAACTGGAAGATATCCCCGTGGAAAAATACGAGCCCAGACGCAGAAGCCGTGACGGAGAAGGACGTTTTGGCGATGAAAGAGCACACGGCAGAAGAAGACGCGGCGAAAAAAATGGCCGCGGAGAGAGAGGCAGCCGTGAAGAAAGACGGGGGCGTGAAGAAAGACGGAACCGTGAAGAAAAGCGAAGCCGCGGAGAAAGAAGAAACCGCGATGAGAGAAGAAGCGCAGATGAGAGAGTGAGCCAGAGCCGCAGAAGCAGCCGCGGGGAACGGAACGGACAGAGTGAAAGAAGTTATCTCGCTTCCATCGGGAAAAAAGAAAAAGGCAATATTTACAGAAAAGAAGAGCATAAAAAGGGAAAAATCGACTTTGCCAGAGAACTTCTGAAAAAAGGAAGATCCGGGAAATAGGAGAACTCATGCTGTTTTCCGGCTGAAGTCCGAACAGTAATCCGGAGTGCAGAGAGTTTCTGAAGTCTCTTGCCAATTGATTCAGGAAAGAGTAGAATAGCAGATAAAGTGAGAAGATACCGCCGGGGGATGAGATGATCCGTCCCCGGGCGCAGTCGTTTCATTTACTGTTAGATATCATTGTGGAGGAAAGAAATTATGACAAGAGAAGAAGCATGGAGTCTGCTGACGGAGTTTAATCAGGATGCGTTTCATCTGGAGCATGCGCAGATCGTGGAGAAAACCATGAGATATTTTGCGAGGGACCTGGGTTACGGCGAAGAAGAGGATTTCTGGGGAATCGTGGGTCTGCTGCATGATCTGGATTTTGAGCAGTTCCCCGACCGGCACTGCATCAAATCCCAGGAGATCATGCGGGAGCGCGGCATCGATGAGCGGATTATCCACGCTACAGCCAGCCATGGCTATGGAATTACGGTGGATATCAGGCCGGAACATGAGATGGAAAAGGTTCTGTTTGCTGTGGACGAGCTGACAGGTCTGATCGGGGCGGTTGTACTGATGCGTCCCTCAAAGAGTGTTCAGGATCTGGAAGTGAAGTCGGTTAAGAAAAAATTCAAGAGCAAAGGTTTTGCCGCAGGATGTTCGCGGGAAGTTATTTCCCGGGGAGCAGAGATGCTGGGATGGACACTGGAAGAACTGATTCAGAAAACGCTGGATGCGCTGAAGACATTTCAGGCATAATCATTCCGTATTATGGCATACACGAGGGAAATATTGAATCTGGCGGTGGAGATCGGAGAAGCCATGCTTCAGAATGGGGCCGAGATCTACCGGGTAGAGGATACATTCAAACATATTTTAAAGGCGTATGAGGTGGAAAACTGCAATGTTTACGTCCTGTCCAACGGTATTTTTGCCAGTGCCAATGAAGGTCAGGAGGATTCCTGCAGTATGATCCGCCATGTACCGCAGAGCTCAGTGCATCTTGCCCGCATTGCGGCACTGAATCAGCTCTCAAGGGAGATCTGCATGCACAGATGTTCGCTGATGGAGGCCTGGGAACGGCTGGATGAATGCAGAGCGCTGCCGGATTACAGTGCCAAAAAGCAGATTCTGGCCTGCGGTCTGGGGTGTGCCGGGTTTGCCTGGCTGTGCGGCGGACAGGTGATCGACGCGGCAATCACATTTTTTATCGGTTGTCTGCTGCGGCATATGATTCTGTTTGCCGGGGAACATGAGATTTCCAATCTGATGGTCAATATCACAGGAAGTTTTCTGATCACCGCCATCAGTATTCTGATGGTCATAGCGGGTCTTCCGGTACTGCAGGATAAGATCGTAATCGGCGGGATTATGGCATTGATTCCGGGAATTACGTTTACTACTTCCATCAGAGATCTGTTGAATGCGGACTATCTGTCGGGATTCATTCACATGGTTGATGCGCTTCTGGGAGCTGTGGAGATCGCTGTGGGAGTGGGTGCCACATTTGCTTTGTATGAAGCAGTGACGGGAGGTGTATTCGGATTATGATCGCGCAGTTTCTTGTGGCAATGGTGGCCACGGTCAGTTTTGCGGTTCTGTATGATGCCCCCCGGCCGGAGCTTTTGTTTTCCGGATTGTCCGGAGCAGTGGGATGGGTTGTCTACCTGTGTCTGTTTGAAGGTCTGCAGGTGAACAGGGTGGTGTCCTGTGTGGCGGCAACCTTTATCCTCACGCTGATTGCACGCATACTGGCAGTTATCCGCTGCTGTCCTGTGACTGTTTATCTGCTGGTCAGCATCTTTCCGCTGGTACCGGGAACCGGAATCTACTATACTTCTTACTATCTGATTACCAGGCAGAATCAGCTGTTCGCCTCCACAGGTCTGGCGACCTTTGAAACGGCAGCTGCCATTGCATTCGGAATCGCCATGGGATTCGGACTGCCTCAGACCTGGTTCGTCATTTTCCGGGGAAGGAGAGGATTTGCAGAAGCGCAGCGGCGTGCAGTAAGCAGACGATCTGAAAGAAACGAACGGCCTGAAAATAGCGAACGCACTGAAAGAAATGAAAAATCTGAAAGGAAGGAACGACTTGAAAGGAAGAACACTGACACCTGAAAATCTGATTTTTTCTGTCCTGCCGATGCTCTGGATCATCAGTCTGGCCGTGGTACTGACGCTGAATTTCAGGCCGCTGTATTATTTTGATGTGGATTATCTTGGCATTTCCGCTTCTTCCGGTCTCGATGAAGAGGTCATACGCAGAAATTACGATGTGCTGATTGATTATAACAGTATTTTTTCACAGGAGGAGCTGGAATTTCCGGATCTGCCCATGAGTGAGAGCGGCAGGATTCATTTTCAGGAAGTGAAAAATATTTTCGTGGGACTGCAGTGGATTCTGATCGTGGATACGGTGGTCTGCGCAGTACTTTTGATCCGTCATATCCGCAGGAAATCCTATGCTTTTCTGAAACTTACAGGGATTATTACCATTGTGATTCCTGCGGTTCTGGGAGTGCTGATCGCGTTGAACTGGAACTGGGTTTTTGTGACGTTTCATCACATTGCCTTTGACAATGATTACTGGATTTTTGATGAGGTTACCGACCCGGTGATTACGATGCTGCCTGATACTTTTTTCATGCATTGTGCGCTGATGATCCTGGCGCTGGTGGTGCTTGGAGCGGCGGTCTGTCTGGCGGCAGGGCATGTGCTGAACGCTCGCCAGGGACAATAAACACAGTCATGAGCATTCTGAGCCACTGAACTTTACTTTCGCAGTAATTTCCTGTCCGGCTATAATATGGGCGGAAGAAGAGATAAAGAAGAAACAGAGATACAACAGAGAAGAAACAGAGATGAGTCTGCAGGATATGCAATGCTTATCTCTGTTTTGGTTTGTGTTCATTTTCACAGCTGTTTCGCAGGGTTTCACAGTTGCCTGACATGAAGCGTGTCAGGATCTGTGCAATTTCCATGGAAGTGTAATGGTCGGGGTTGAGCAGCCACCGGGCAAGCACGCCTACAGCACCGGACATGATGTAATCCACTGCCAGATCGATCATATCTCCTTCCGCATTGGGAAATTCATTTTTCAGAAGGTTGATGGTAACAGGTTTCAACAGTTTTTGAGACTTGAACAGAAAATCCTGATAAAATCCCTGATACTTCAGAAGTCCGCTCCAGTTTTTCATATCTTTTTCAAGAAGCCGGCAGAGAAAGTACATGGTGTGAAACATATCATCGTAAAGCCCCTGCTGTTTATTCGCTTCGAATTCTTCAATCAGGCTTTCTACAA
>JBJELO010000004.1:0-5408 GCA_051879195.1 Lachnospiraceae bacterium | reverse complement strand
GCAGCCAAGGTAGCCTCCAAGCAGTGTCAGAAGATATGCCTGCAAATAGGTGATGTTGTAAAAGCTATGCCAGCCATTTGGGTCGGTTTGAATATAGCAAAAAGCACCGTCTGTGCCCATTGCCATCAGCAGCGCCACGGTATAAAGCAGCATGGCCCCCCAAAAAAGCGTTGTAATGATCGTAAATCCAGCCCGTATTTTGGCTGAAACACCTTTGCTTCTGCCCAGCTTTGCGCTGAAGAAGACTGCGTCTGCTTTTGTCTGGAACTCATTGGTAAAAATGTCGGACACGAAAAAGCCAAGGATGATGGTTACCATCAGCATTATCGTAGGAGCGTACTCTAACAGCGTTTTCCATCCATCCGCACTGGTATAATACAGTGGTGTTTCCAACTGGCGGAACTTCTCAAGCAGAAAGTCTTTTTCCGCATCGGAATATTCCCGGTTTTTATCATCGGTGTCCAGCCATTCCTCCAGATTCGCAATCCGTTTCTCGTATAGTTCTCCAACACGATCTGAAGAAAGGCTGTCAATCAGAAAATAGTCATAGGCTTGGATTGGGCTGAAGGTGATATTCAGCAGGTCCCGAATATCTTGATATCCCTGTTTCTTTGCTTCCGCTTTTTTATTTTCCCGATAGTCAGAGGACAGGTTTTCCGCTGAGTTGTTTATTTCCCTGTTATAAGCAATCACTCGCTCCAGCACCTCCTCTGACAGTTCCCCGGACCATTGTTTTTTATCGTTTCGAAGATTCTGTGCCGCTGCGATGCCGCTGATCACATTGCCATCCGAATTCACATAAAGAATACTTCCTAATGCCTGAATGAATATTACCATAATCGCCGCAAGCAAAATCAAAAATGCGACTTTATTTCCCCTTCTGGAAAACACCTTTTTCACTTCAAAAAGCCACATTTTCATCACCACCTTTTTCTCCGAAATAGTACAGGAACGCATCCTCCAGGGAAGCGCCTACCTGTTTTGCATCTGTAATGGGCTGCTCTCTGGAGATGATTCGCAGCTGTGCGCCGTTTGCCTCCGATTTCATGTTGGAGATTTTGTGTTTTTTCATCATCCACGGCACCGTGGCCTTCTCTACAAAACATTCCCATACCAGTTCCGGCATGGAATCGATAATTTCTTCTGAGGTTCCCTGTTGTATAATAGCACCGTCTTTCATCATCAGAATTTCATTCGCGATATATTCTACATCAGATACAATGTGCGTAGACAGAATGACCAGTCGATTTTCGGCAATCTCGCTGATCAGATTGCGGAAGCGGATTCGCTCGTTGGGGTCAAGCCCGGCGGTGGGTTCATCCAGGATCAGAATCTTTGGATGATTCAGCAGTGCCTGAGCAATCCCGACCCTGCGCTTCATACCGCCGGACAGGGTTTTCATCTTTTTGTTTGTTGCCTTGGATAGTCCAACGCCCGCAATTAATGCTTTGATCCGCTTCCTTGCCACATCCGGTCGGATATCCTTCAGTGCAGCAATGTACAAAAGATAATCCTGCACTGAGAAATCGGGATAAAATCCGAACTCCTGAGGTAAATACCCTAAAATGCTTCGGTATTCCTCACCCATCTCAAAAATATCCGTTCCATTACAGCGAATGGTTCCTCCGGTGGGCTCCAGCAGGGTACACAGCATTTTGATTAGGGTTGTTTTTCCTGCACCATTTATGCCCAGAAGACCATACACGCCGTTTGTCATTGTTAGATTCAGATCATCCACGGCTGTAACACCGCCAAATGATTTCGTTAAATGATCGAATTTCAATTCCATCGATTGTTACCTCCTGAAATAATTCACGAATAAATCAACGCCACGCAGTTGGGACAATTTTCAACCGATAAAGGTTTTGGATTCCTTTTGGTGTTGTATACGGGTCAAACCGCTCAACAAATTCCCATCCGAACTTCTCATAAAATCCATGCAGATGTGTGTAGAGGTACAGTTCCGTCTGGTGAAGCTGCTGTGCTTTTTCCGGAACGGATTCAACGAGCCGCTTTCCGATTCCCTGTCCCCGAAAAGTTTCATCCACATAGACATCCGTGAGCCAGGGGTAAATATCCGTTCGGGATTTACAGTCGCTCATCAGAATCTGGTACATTCCGGCAGGCTTACCGTCAGCCAGAGCAAGAAAAGTCTGGGGAATCCTGTTCTCGGAAGCGGAATGGCGGCAGAAGGATTCAATTTCCTCCCATGGGTAGCCTTCAGCCTCTCCCCACCAGTTGTAAATCCAGTCCGTCATAATTCTGATGTATTCTTGGTCAGATTCTTTTACCTTGATAATTTCCAGTTCCATAAACGCTACCTCTTTTCCTGCTGCTCAAAAATACAAATCCGGTATCCAGCGCTTCCGCTACGGCGATCCCCAGCCACAAAAATGCGTCACCCAGAATTGAGGGTACCGCAAAAATGCAGATCACATTCAAAATAAAGCTGCGCAGAATCGCAATTCCCATGGCCTGTCCGGGTTGGTTGACTGACAGATAATAAGTTGTATACACGATATTGATTGCCGCAAACGGGAAACTGATTCCATAAACGAGTATGCTGTCGTAAGCCAGACGAATCATCTCCGGGTCCGAATTAAAAATACGGATGATTGGCTTTCCCCAAAGAACCATGACAAGGTATACGATCAGAGCCAGAACCACATTCATAATCAGCCCCTGCCGCATAACTTTCCTCTCTCTTTCCGGATCATTCATACCGCGGCTCAGGCTCAGCAAAGGCTGGATTCCCTGGGCAAGGCCGGCAAAAATGGCAAGAATGATTGTGAGCAGATAGGCCACTACAGAAAACGCGGCCATGCCGATTTCTCCAAAGATACGGATAACGATCTGATTGTAGCAGAACGTGGTCACTGGAGAGTTCATCTGGGTTACAAATTCCGGCAGTCCCGTATGGAGAATACATCCAATCTCCCTTCCAGTGACTTTCAGAACAGAGGGTCGCAGGGAACCAATTTTCAATACAAAGTGAAAGGAGAGGATAACACAGGCCAGTACCTGTCCAAGACCTGACGCAATCGCCGCACCCTTTAATCCCATCTGAAGAGGAAACACAAACAACCAGTCCAGGAAAATATTGCAGCAAGCGCCCACTGTCATTCCCCAGAAAGCCAGTTTGGGATTGCCATCGTTTCTCACGAAGGCTGCAAGCACCATGGCTCCGCTGAAAAAGATGCCAAATACCACGAAATACGTCAAATAGAGCGCGGTATCCTCCAGCAGCGCTTCGTTGGCGCCAAGCAGCCTGGCAATGGGTTTGGGAAACAACACACTGATGACACTCATGAACAGCGCAAAGATCAGGACAAGAAGCATACTGGTGTTGAAATACCTGTTCGCCTTTTCAGTTTCCCCTCTGCCAAAGCAGATGGAAGTCAGTGCCGCACCGCCCATGGCGATCATCATGGGAATGGCAATCAGGAGAGAAATAAACGGTACAGAAAGATTAACCGCAGCAAGGCCATTGGTTCCGATTCCTCTGCCCACAAAAATGCCGTCTACCACAAAATATAAACCAGACACCAGCATAGAGCCGATAGACGGAATCACATATTGAAAAAACCGACGATAGTCATTCTTCATTGAATTTCTCCTCCATCTGTGATAGAATCATCATAAGCTATACCCCAGGGGACGAGTCAATAGGGAGCGTGGAAAAATGAAAGATTATTTATCCATCGGCGAAGTTTCCAAGCTGAAGAAGGTTACAATCAAAGCGCTTCGCTATTATGAAAAAATCGGAATTCTGAAGCCGGCGTTTGTTCAGGAAGAAACGGGTTACCGATACTATACCATGGAACAAATGGTGGTGCTGGACTTTATCCTGACCTGTGTGGAATTGGGAATTCCACTAAAACACTTTTCTTCTTATTGGGGAGAACATGGTGTGCTGGATATTGACAGAATTCTACAGGAAGGGACACGGGTGGCCCAGCGTCAGATTTCCCGGATTCAGAGGACGATGGAAAAACTGAAGAACATGTCCAGACACCTGGAGGAAAGTGAGCAGCTACCTGCCTGCGGCATTCCCTACGCTCGGTTTTTCCCGGAACGCTGCCTGCTGCTGAAACCCATGAATGTGCTTCACCCCACCCAGAAGCAATACCTCACATCGCTGACGGAGCTTTACTTCTGTATGGAAGAAAATGGATACACCAGTCTGTATAACCAGGGACTTCTGTACCGGAAAGTGGATGAGCAGCTGCGATGCTTCGCCTTTTACGAGGTGGAAGAATACACGGACCGGAATCAGCTTTTCGTCCTTCCTGCCGGAGATTGGCACTGTCAGGGCTTTGATAAAACGATGGTTCAGAACTGGCAGCAAACCTTTGCGGTTTCTTTGGACGAAAATAAAAACAGAACATACATTCTGCTGCAGGAGCGATATCAGCACCAGCTTTCAAGCGAACCATATTGGTCAGTGCAGGTTTTGTAGCATAGAAAACAGGAAACGCCCCGGCTCAGCATAGAGTCGGGGCGGCGGAAAGGGTCTGGGCCGGGGCCCCGGCAAAGGCATGGGCAAGGGAGCGCAGCAGCCCCACGATATTTCTCTGGCAAATGTACTGCACACCGCCGCTCCCTACGCATCCATTCTCCTGTGGTTTGCGGTTCTGACAGCCGCCGTTCAGGGAAGGGTCAGCCGTAAAAGACGGAAGCAAGAACAATCCCAGCATACGGAAAACAACGAATAAACAATCCGAGGGCTGCTCACCGAAGCAGCCCTCAAATCATTCACACACAGATCAGATATTCAGATCCTTCCTGCAAAATACCTCCATTCCGGTCACGAACAGTTCAATAGATTCAAATGAATACAGTTCCGCGAAATCAGCCTAATTATACTTGCGGATATCAACGCCGTTCAGCAGAATCTCGCCTCTCGGTAGGGTCGTATAATCTGCAAACCGATAGTGAGGCACTCGTGCGTCTATAATATTCATTCGCCCATAATATCCAGCATCATCCTGGCTCCCAGGCGGAAGCTGTTTTGAAACAGCAGACACTTTGCCATATCCTGAAATTCCCGTACACTGTCCGCATATCGAGAAAACAATTCTTTCTGTGCATCCGTCATGGTGGCCTGGAGCCTTTCTTCGTTCCGGTTAATCAGCCGAAGGGCTTCCTTGTATTCCGCACAGGGACATGTATCATATTCCGTTGGTTCGATATTGCCGTACCATAATTCTTCAAGAATTCTCATGTCGCATCCTCCCCGTAAATTAGCTCCTGGAGTATGATTTCCTCTGCCCTGTTCCGGATGCTGTTCATGGCTCCAACCCAAGCCATTGGGTCAGCAGCTTTCAATTCTTCTGTCACGCCCTCGGCTATCTTCATCTGGTCGATCATCCGCTCCAGCCTGTCCTGCGCCTGCTCATTCAGGTCAG
>JBJELO010000003.1:0-5413 GCA_051879195.1 Lachnospiraceae bacterium | reverse complement strand
GTCAGGCCGCCATTCTGGAGATGTATTTCAAGGCACTGCCCGAGGTTGTGAAAAATGCTGCCACACCGCTTGGCAATGTGGATAAGATCACCATGTACGGCGACGGCAACTCCACCAAGCTGACCCGCGATATCATCCAGACCGTCACACAGGTAACCGACGGCCTGAAAGAATCCACCGGCGTTGATCTGCAGTCTGTACTGTCCGGTTATCTGGGCGGAAAGATGGCAGAAAAAAAGTCGGACAGGGATAAAGACAATAACGACAGCGATACGGGTGATTCCTCAGAAAATTCATAAATCAAAGATTCCGATGAGATTTCAGACAAACCCCAACGGCCGCCGCCGGACTTTTCAAAATCCGGCGGCGGCCGTTGGGGTTTACTATTACTATGTCTATTTATAATACCGTTCTATTTCTGCTTATGCAGAACATATCCGCTTACAGCAGAGACAAAAGGAACAGTCAGGATAATTCCCAGTGTTCCCGACAGGCTCTGCATGATCTCAATTCCGATGGAATACATGCCGAAAACCTGATGGGCGGAATACCGGTATGCATAAATGATCATCAGCGTATTGACAGAGCTTCCCACATAAGCCAGAATCAGGGTATTGGACATGGTTCCTATCATATCACGTCCAATCTGCATGCCGGACCTGAACAGTTCAACCCGGGAAATCTCAGGAGATTTCTCACTTATTTCCGTGAGAGCCGAGGAAACCGACATGGCAACATCCATTACAGCACCCAGCGAAGAAATCAGAATACCGGAAAACAGCATTTCACTGATATTCAGCTTCGTATTCTGACCGATATAAACCAGTGTTTCAATATTATCTACGTTGCTGCCGCTGATATGAGCGGCTTTTCCGAAAATCAGGGCAATCACCCCTGCTGCCACTACGCCTGCCACTGTGCCGATAATTGCGCACAGAGACTTTTTTGTGATACCGCCGATGAGCAGGATGGAAAGAGAGGTAATAAGAGCCACGCAGAGAACTGCCGCCAGAAACGGAGAACATCCAATGTACATGAGAGGAATGTAAAGCGCCAGAATCAGGCCGAATGTAAAAACAAGCGCTGTAATGGAATGAATTCCCCGTTTTCCGCCAACAAGCCACATCATGGCCAGGAAAAAGATGACCATGAGCAGAATCGGCAGTTCTCTGTCATAATTATACACACTGGCAGCAACGGAACTGCCATATTCGCTGAGACGGACAATTACCTTTGTCCCCTCCTCGCAGTATGCACCGTACAGATACCCGTTCATGCTGGTTCCGTCAACGACTTCACCTTTGTGATTGCCGGATGTGATTTTCATCCGCAGCTGCTGGTTCCCGGCATCGATGCCTTCCCGGGCCGGATCTTCACTGGTCACCTCCAGCACAACAGCTCTGGCAAATTCCGTCCCGTCATCCGGTACAAGCGGTGTCCGTTCCACCTTCTGATAAAACCAAACCGCACCGGCCAGTATCAATATGACAGCAGCATAGATTCCAATAATAAATACCTTTTCCTTACTCCTGATCTTCATTTTCCCTGTTTTTCCGTGACTCCTGTTTTCCGGTTATCGAGAGCGGCTCTGAAGAGCTGCCCCGACTTCTGCTTTTCTGTTTTTTCTGTATTTTCTTTATTTACCGTTCCCCTGCCCGGCCTTTTTCACTTTCCTCAGACCGCACAGTGCTCTGCTCAGATCCAGTTTTGCCTTTTCATAAGTTTTTGCACTGACTACAGATACTTCATCTCCGTTCATCTGCATGTAAATTGTTTTGTCAATCAGTGTTGAATAACCTTCACCAAGACGGTTCACTTCCTGACCCTCTGATGTTACATATCTGTATCCGCTCTTTACAGAACCATAACCGGTGAACGGATCTGCATCTGTTCCATAAGCAGCAGATGCCATTTCCGCAAAAGGATCCTCCAGAACACACAGATTTTTCAGAACCTCAGCTGCATCTTTCACAGTTTTCACACTGCTTTCTGTATAAAGTGTTTCATCAATGGCTTCTGCTTTTTCCAGAAGGCTGACTGCACTTACATTACCGATTGTTGATTTGGTGATGGTAAATGCATCCGCATACTGGTTGCCTTCATAGTCATAGGTGCAGATGGTAAAAGAATTCTTTGTAAATTTCATTGTGGAATATGCAGGCAGACATACATTGGTTCTTTCTGCGATATAGTAAGGAGTATAGTTCAGCAGATTATAATATTTGCTGCCGGAACCGGAACCGGTTGTAATGTACAGAGTACCTTCCGGGTTCCTTACCAAGCCTCTGCTCAGATCATAATCAACCACATTACCGTTCAGAATCTGGTAACTTCTGGAATAGGTATGATCATGGCCGGTAAGACAGACATCAATATCGAATTCATCCATAAGAGGAGCGAAAATAATACGGTTGCTTGCCGCGTCGGTATCTGCATGAGGTTCACCGGAACCGTAGATATCACTATGGAAGATTACGATTTTCCATGCGGCATCTTTATGGCTGTTCACTGCTTTGGTCATCAGTTCCCGATGCTCGGCCTGATTCCGGTTATTACTGTTCAGACTGATAAACAGGACATCACCGTAGGAGAAATAATAATCACTTCCGGCTGCCGTGCTTCCCAGACCATCTTCAGAATTGGGATTGTTGAAATGCAGAGTGTAGTCCACGCCGGCAGAATCATGATTGCCGATGGTTGATGCGATCGGAAGGCTTCTGAATACCTCCGGATACAGATAACCGGCATATTCACTTTCTCTTGTCTTAAGATCTTCCGCCTTTGATGCACCGCTTTTATCAATCTGATCACCTGCTGACAGCAGGAAAGCAGCATTTGGTGCTTTTTCAATTGCACTTTCCATGGTCAGGTTCCAGTTGTAAGTATCTCTCGCCGCACTGCTGTCGGATGCAGAATAATCGTCAGAACTTCCGGAAGCACCGATCTGCGGATCACCGGTCAGAATCACGGAAAAACTGCTGAAGCTGCCGGTTTTGTAAGTCTCAGCCTCTGACCAGACGGTATTTTTGCCGGTATAATTATCCGTATACTGATATACGTAGGTTGTATTTGCTTTCAGATAATTCTTCACAGACACCTTATTGGAAGCAGTATATACGCTGCCCTGCCAGTTTTCTTTCTCGATTTCGGTTGCTGTACCTTTTACGATACTGGCTTTTTTCTCCTGATTCTTCTTCCAGATGCGCACCGCAGGAGTACCGGACGTTTCACTGTACCACGCAAAATTCAGATCCTTTTCCGTCTTGCCGGGTGTCAGAGCAATCTTGCCGGAATCAGCCTTTTCCGTACTCCAGACAGTATCTCGCCATGTCTGAAATGCGGCGCTGTTGTCCGTATCTGTTTTAAATGTACTTGTGCTTACATCTACCTCACCGCCGTAAGACTTGCTGCCGGCCGCAGACGCAGATAAAACGGGTGTAAACGCAGTGGATACCACCAGGCCCATTGCCAGAAATGCTGCTAATAATCTGTTCGCTTTCATAGCTTCCTCCTTAAAATGGAATAATATATTTTTTTGCAGCCTGTTTCGAATCAGAAAACTTACCGAAAAACTGTCCCGGCATCAATCATGAGCCACGAAAACAGTTTTCCGAATTCCCTCCATCGAAAACATGCCTGCATTGTAACATCCGAAGAAAAAGCACAATTGAAGTTTCTGTAAAATTTTATGGAAAGTCAGGTAAAATATAAGCCGCTCCGCAAACTGAAACCTGATTTCAGAATCCTGTATGGATTTCAGTTTATGGAACGGCTTGTATCAAACTGTGTGTATTCAGATAAATTATCGTAACTGTTCAAAGCCAGTCTCGAAAGCACTGCGTGTTCCCCGGTGCAGCATATCCGGTTATTTCTCCAGCGTATAAATTTCCATACGTTCCGGAGAAGATTTTTCATTCCCTGCAGGCTCTGAAAACTCCGCATGAATTTCCGTGCCCAAATGGTATACCACATTGCTGATGACATATTCCCCGCCATTTACGTAAACCTCGATCAGATGATCGTCCACATAAATATCCAGATGGAATCCATCTTTCACCTCCGGTGTGGAAAACTGTGTCCATATTTTACCCGTTCTGCAGAATACTGCCGACCGGTCGGTGCAGATCCGGCCGCTTTTCCGGATAATCCTGTAACCTCCGATGTCGACAGCTTCTCCCTCCTGCAGATCGAGACTGACTTTGTATCCGGCTTCGTGGGCCTGTGCGGGAGAATCAATTTTTCTGCAGTATTGCTTTTCAATCTCAGGGTGTACACGGAAGTAAATATGCCCTTTTTTCCTGCGGTTCTTTTTCACTTCCACCACTCTGGGCAGACAGAACATTCCGCACCATTTTTGCCCGCTTTTATGGTCTGCCGCCTCCGGCATGCGGGCCCAGGCAACCACCACGCGGCGCCCATCCTTATCAACAGTGGTCTGGGGAGCGTACAGATCAAGACCGTAATCCATAAACTGATACGAATCAGACATTTTCATGGTGCACGTTTCCTCCTCGAACTCCACCGGCATGCAGATGGACTGATTTTCACGCTGGATTTTGGCATATTCTCCGCCCAGAATGCCCATGGCGGAAAACATCAGAACTTTGCCATCTCCGGCTTCAAAATAGTCGGGGCATTCCCACATCCAGCCAAAGTCTTTTTCTTTTGAGCAGCTGTTTACCAGTGTCCAGTCATATAAATTATCACTCCGGTAAAAAAGAAGCTCTCCGCAGGTCCGGTTCAGGTTGCTGCCCAGAACCAGATACCAGGCATCCTTTCCGCGCCAGATCTTGGGATCTCTGGTGTGGGTTCTGTCTCCGGTACGCGGATCGGTAAGCGCCGGTATGATGACTTTTTTATCATGATAATTGTCAAAAGTCATACCGTCTCCGGAAGTAATCACCAACTGTGCCGATTCAAAATCATCATCGGGGCAAAGATGAATATTTTCCGGATCCTGCCTGTGGTAATGTACGCCTGTGTAATACAGATACAGTTTTCCGTCCTGCTCCAGCGCACTTCCCGAAAAGCAGCCGTTCTGATCCTCGTATCGGGTGGGGAACAGAGCCACGCCCACATGCTCCCAGTGAACCAGATCGCTGCTCACCGCATGCCCCCAGTGCATGGTTCCCCACTGGGGCGCATACGGAAAATACTGGTAAAATAAATGATATTTTCCTTTATAATAGATAAAGCCGTTGGGATCATTGATCCAGTTTCCCGGCGCCCTTAAATGCAAGGTATCTTTCATGTTTCTTTTACAACTCCTGCTGTCAGATTGATTCACAACAGTTCAGCCCTGGCTGAACTGTCCTGATTATTGATTTCACTGCAATCCTGCCGTTAACTTACTTCACGGCTCCGGCTACCACGCCGCCGATGATCTGCTTCTGCAGTGCCACGTACAGAATCA
>JBJELO010000002.1:0-23201 GCA_051879195.1 Lachnospiraceae bacterium | reverse complement strand
TACCTGCAGAGGTTTATGAACAGCTGAAAGAGGAGATGAAGGCAATTGAAGCAGAGTAAGACCCTGTCCATGCTGGGAATTGCAAGACGGGCCGGTAAGGTGGTCAGTGGAGAAGTCAGTGTGGAAAAGGCGGTTAAAGCCGGTAAAGCATACCTGGTTATTGTAGCGGAGGATGTATCGGACAATACCAGAAAGAATTTTACAGATATGTGTACTTATTATAAGCTTCCGCTGATCTTTGTCGGAACAAAGGAAACACTGGGGCATGCCATCGGCTGTGAGCTGCGGGCGTCAGCGGCAGTTACAGACAGCGGATTGGCAAAAAGCATTGAGGAATGTGCAAAGGCATCAGGTGAGTCATTCAGTCCGATCGGGTAGTCATCGGGACTGATGTGTATTTATGAAAGAATGGAGTGAGCTCTAATTGGGTAACAGTATAGAAGAAACAGGTAAGAAAACAGGAGGACAGGAAGGTGCTGCACCGAAGAAACGTGCAGTTGTAATCCGTCCTCAGAACAGCAGTCAGTCAAAAACAGCAAAAAACAACCGTCCGGCATCTGACAGAAACGGTCAGGAAACAGGAAACCGTTCTGATAATGGCGAAAGACGCCAGAACAATGGAGAAAGACGTTCCGGAGGCAGCGGAGAGAGACGCCAGGATGGAGGAAACCGTCAGAACAACGGAGAGAGACGTTCCGGAGGCAACGGAGAGAGACGTCAGGATGGAGGAAACCGCCAGAATAACGGAGAAAGACGTTCTTTCGGCAATGGAGAGAGACGTCAGGATGGAGGAAACCGCCAGAATAACGGAGAAAGACGTTCTTTCGGCAATGGAGAGAGACGTCAGGATGGAGGAAACCGCCAGAATAACGGAGAAAGACGTTCTTTCGGCAGTGGAGAGAGACGTCAGGACGGAGGAAACCGCCAGAATAACGGAGAAAGACGTCCTTACAACAATGGGGAAAGACGTCAGGATGGCGAGAGAAGAACTTTCGGAAGCAGCGGAGAAAGACGTCAGGATGGAGGAAATCGTCAGAATGGCGACAGGAGAAATTCCGGCAGCCGTACAGAAAGCGGAAGAAGCTTCGGCGGTGACCGCAGAGGCAGCGGCAGTCAGAGCGGCATGATTCGTCAGGATTCCTATGTAAAACCTTCACAGGCTTCCGGTAAGCAGAATAAAAAGCAGGATAACCGTTCCAAAGACAGATACAGCAAGAAGGAACGCGAAGATAATCTGAAGAAACTGGAGAAATCCAATCTGAAAAGACCGGTTAAGCAGACCGTGAAACAGGAAGAAGAAATCAAGACACTGGTACTTCCTGAAAGTATTACCATTAAGGAACTGGCTGATAAGATGAAGATGCAGCCTTCCGCAATCGTGAAAAAACTGTTTATGGCAGGTCAGATGGTAACCATCAATCAGGAAGTTGATTATGATACGGCAGAAAGTATTGCGCTGGATTTTGATTATCTGTGTGAAAAAGAAGTTAAGGTGGATGTTCTGGAAGAACTGCTGAAGGATGTGGAAGATACGGAAGACACTCTGGTGGAAAGACCTCCCGTTGTCTGCGTTATGGGCCATGTTGATCATGGTAAAACATCCCTGCTGGATGCAATTCGTAAGACCAATGTGATTTCCAGAGAAGCAGGCGGTATTACACAGCATATCGGTGCTTACATGGTTGAGTGCAACGGTCAGAAGATCACATTCCTTGATACACCCGGACATGAGGCGTTTACCGCCATGCGTCTGCGCGGTGCGAAATCCACAGATATCGCCGTTCTGGTGGTTGCAGCTGATGATGGTGTGATGCCTCAGACCGTTGAGGCAATCAGTCATGCCAAAGCAGCCGGTGTGGAGATTATCGTTGCCGTGAATAAGATCGATAAACCAAGCGCCAATGTGGAACGTGTAAAGCAGGAACTGACCGAATATGAACTGATTCCGGAAGACTGGGGCGGTTCCACCATTTTCGTACCGGTATCCGCACATACGGGAGAAGGTATCGATGAACTGCTGGAGATGATCCTTCTGACAGCAGAAGTAAAAGAACTGAAGGCAAATCCCAACCGCAACGCAAGAGGTCTTGTGATTGAAGCCATGCTGGATAAGGGACGCGGTCCTGTGGCCACTGTCCTTGTTCAGAAAGGTACACTGCATGTGGGCGATGCCATTGCAGTCGGTTCCTGTTACGGTAAAGTAAGAGCCATGCTGGATGAGAATGACAGACGCGTGAAAGAAGCCGGACCTTCCAAGCCGGTAGCTGTACTGGGTCTCAATGACGTTCCCGGTGCAGGTGAAATTTTCGTTGTAACAGACAATGAAAAAGATGCGAGAAGCTTCGCTGAAACCTTTATTTCTGAAAGCAGAGAGAAGATGATCGAGGAGACGAAGGGCAAGATGTCCCTGGATGATCTGTTTTCACAGATTCAGGCAGGCAGTCTGAAGGAACTGGATCTGATTATCAAAGCTGATGTACAGGGTTCTGTGGAAGCTGTGAAGCAGAGTATGCTGAAGCTGTCCAATGATGAAGTTATTGTTAAGGTAATCCACGGCGGCGTTGGTGCCATCAATGAATCCGACGTAAACCTGGCTTCTGCTTCCAATGCAATCATCATCGGTTTCAACGTGCGTCCTGATGCAACAGCCAGAGCAATCGCTGAGCGGGAAAAAGTTGATGTCCGTCTGTACCGCGTGATTTATCAGGCAATCGCAGATGTGGAAGCAGCCATGAAGGGTATGCTGGATCCTGTCTTCGAGGAAAAAATCATCGGTCACGGCGTGATCCGTCAGACGTTCAAGGCTTCCGGTGTAGGTATGATTGCCGGTACGTATGTAACGGACGGTAAGTTTATCAGAGGCTGCAAGTGCCGTGTCATGAGAGGTACAGACCTGCTCTTCGACGGCGATATGGCTTCCCTGAAACGTTTTAAGGACGATGTGAAGGAAGTGGCAGCCGGTTATGAATGTGGTATCGTTCTGGAAGGCCACAATGATATCCGGGAAGAGGATACCATCGAAGCATATCAGATGGTTGAAGTTCCCAGATAGTCCGCCTCCGGGCATATCCCGGGGACAGACAGAATACAGGTTGTAATTAACAGGGCTGATCGGAACCATTCATGATCAGCCTTTTTATCTCAGGTTATAAGGAGAATATTTTGAGAAAAAACAGTATTAAAAATATCCGGATCAATGAGGAAGTAAAAAAGGAATTAAGCAATATCATCCGCAATGAATTAAAGGACCCGAGAATTCACATGATGACTTCCGTGGTATCAGTGGAGGTTGCACCGGATCTGAAGACCTGCAAGGCATATATCAGCGTGCTGGGCAGCGAACAGGAAGCAAAAGATACACTGGCCGGCCTGAAGAATGCTTCCGGCTATATCAAGACGAAGCTTGCCAGAAGTGTCAATCTGCGGAATACGCCGGAGATTATTTTCAGGCTGGATCAGTCCATTGAGCACGGGATCCATATTGCGCATATTCTGGATGAACTGCATGCAGGCGAAAAAGCGGAAAATGCAGATGAGGAAGAAGAGGAATAGGCTCATGGCAGAACAAAAAGCAATTACTGAACTCTGTGAAGGACAGAAAAGGCAGAGAATTGAGGATATGATTCCCGGGGATGTCAGAACCGTAATCATTCTCGGGCACATCAGACCGGACGGCGACTGCGTGGGAAGCTGTCTGGGGCTGTATCATTATCTGCAGGACAATATGCCCCGGCTTGAGGTGGAAATCTGCCTTCAGAAGTTTTCTGACTCATTTTACTGTCTGTCAGGTGCAGACCGTATTCAGTATATGGATACCATGGATCTGACCCGGACTTTTGATTTATGCATAACGTGCGACGCCAGCGATCTGCTGCGTCTGGGGGATGCTGTGACGCTGCTTGATCATGCCCGGCATACGATCTGTATCGATCATCACATCACCAATGAGGGATTTGCTGAGAAAAATTATATCAGGGGCGGTCTGAGTTCCTGCTCGGAAGCCCTGGGACAGCTTCTCGATATGGAAAAAATCAGTATGGAATGTGCAAAATGTCTGTATCTGGGCGTCGTTCATGACACGGGAGTGTTCAAATTCCGCAGTACCACTTTCGATACCATGTGTTATGCAGGCCGCCTTATGGAAAAGGGCTTTGATTATACCGCAATTATTGACAGAACCTATTACGGGAGAACAAAGGCACAGACTCTTATTTGCGGAAAAGCCATGAGTACCATGAAAACTTCTGCTCATGACCGGATTGCCTACACACTGGTTACATTGGAGGACATGAAAACCTACGGGGCTGATATCAGAGATATGAATGGAATTGTAGATCAGCTGAGAGTCGTGGATGGTGTCGAAGTGGCTGTTTTTGTCTATGAGATAGAGCCCGGATGCTATAAAGTCAGCCTGCGGTCCAATCATCAGGCGGATGTCAGCGTGATTGCTTCGGCTCACGGCGGAGGCGGCCATGTACAGGCGGCCGGTTTTGACTGCAGGATGGAATATGACAGTCTGATGGAAATGCTCCTGAAAGAAATCAGTGCCGGACTGCCTGTGCTGTAAGAGGTTTTTCATGGATGGATTGATCAATATTTATAAAGAAAAAGGATTTACCTCTCATGATGTGGTGGCAAAAATGAGAGGAATCCTGCACATGAAAAAGATTGGACATACGGGAACTCTGGATCCGGATGCGACAGGCGTTCTTCCGGTCTGCATCGGAAAAGGAACCCGGCTGTGCAGTCTTCTGGAGAATCATGACAAGACGTATCAGGCGGTACTGCTGCTGGGGCTGGAGACGGATACACAGGATATTTCCGGACAGGTTCTCTGTCAGAAGCCGGTTGCTGTCACTAAGGAGCAGGTGAATCAGACTGCTGCATCATTTCGAGGAACAATCATGCAGGTTCCGCCCATGTATTCCGCGTTAAAGGTGAATGGGAAGAAGCTGTATGAGTATGCCAGAGAAGGAAAAACGATTGAGCGGGCTCCGCGTCCGGTGGAGATCTACGAACTGAAGATCGACAGAATTGAACTTCCCAGGGTGACCATGACCGTAAGCTGTTCCAAAGGGACCTATATCAGGACACTGTGTCATGATATGGGACAGGCTCTGGGCTGCGGAGGCTGTATGGAATCCCTGGTCCGTACCAGGGTCGGCAACTTCCGGCTGGAGGATGCCATTACCCTGGAGGAACTGGAGAAAAGGAGAGACCGGGAAGAACTGGATTCCTGTATCGTCACGGTGGAGGATATTTTCCATGATCTGCCGTCTGTTCACACTCTGGAATCGTTTGATGTACTGGTTCACAACGGAAACCGGATCCGCAGCCGCATGCTGGAGAAAATTCCATCGGAAAAGCAGGTCCGTATGTATGACAGCAGAGGAACTTTCATCGGCATATATGAGAAGGATCCGGTGGGAAAAGATTACAAACCACTGAAAATGTTTTTGTAGTGGAGGGCGATAAATTGGAATACGTAACAGATGTAATGTCTGCCGCAGTTCAGGGGAGATCCATTGTAACGCTGGGAAAGTTCGATGGCCTTCACCGGGGTCATCAGAGGCTTTTTCAGAAACTGAATCTGATGAAGCAGGAAAGCGGTTGTACAACCGTTGCATTTACATTCAGTACGGAGCTTCTTCTGTGGAAGTTCGGAGATAATTTCAAATGCATTCTGGAAAGAGAAGAACGGAGACGCCTGCTGGAAGGAATGGGCGTGGATATGATGATCGAATGCCCTTTTACGGATGAGATCCGGAATATGGAGGCGGAGGATTTTGTAAGAAAAATCCTGCTGGAACGCCTCCATGCCTGCTGTATCGTAATCGGCAGGGATTTTCATTTCGGACATAACCGCGCAGGCGATTACCGGATGCTGGAACGGCTTTCCGGGGAATGTGGTTTTGAACTGCAGATGATTGAGGAAGTCTACGATCAGGATATCCGCGTCAGCAGCAGTGCCATCCGTGCAGCCATTGCCGAAGGGCGCATGGAGGATGCCAACCGGATGCTGGGGTATCCGTTCTCTGTGGAAGGAGTGATTCTGACCGGTCAGCAGCTGGGAAGAACGATTGACATGCCGACGATCAATCTGGTACCGTCTGCTGTCAAGCTGCTTCCGCCATTCGGTGTCTATACTTCGGTAACACAGTTGGAAGGAAGATGCTATCAGGGAGTCACCAACATCGGCAGAAAGCCAACGGTGGGCCAGTTTGCAGTGGGTGTGGAGACGCATCTGCTTCACACTGCCGGAGACTTTTACGGGAAATTCGCCCGGGTCAGTCTGCTTCATTTCCAGCGCCCGGAGCAGAAATTTCCTTCGGTTGATGTTTTAAAGGAACAAATGCACAAAGATGCAAAGAATGCAGAAGAATATCTGGCGAAATTCCATACTTGACATGGACTATTCATATGATATAATGTAATCGTAACAAACGTAACAAATATTTAATATATTATTAATTTTTTGAAACGATTCAGCAAAACGTGATTTCCGGCTGCAGCTAAAGCAACTGATTTTCGGATTCATGTCAGCGTTACACGATTGGGGATTATCATATGAACAGGAATGTTAAAAGGAGAGTTAATAAATTTGCATCTGTGCTTCTGTTGAGTTCCATGGTCTGTGCAGGTCATACGGCAATTACTGCACAGGCAGCAGATCTGGACAGTATGGTTGCCGGTGTAAAAACCGTGGCATCTTCGGGAAGTATCGTTACTGATAAAAAAGTCAGTCTGAATGAGGCTCATGGCGTTGCCGGTATGGCCATCAATCTTGACAGTTATTATGAAGCGGTGGCATCTGAGGAAGTTTCCGGAAAACTGGAACTGGAAGTGAAGACCATTGTGGATGAGAAAGCTTCCGTACTGAAAGATTACAAGAAACTGGGTATTGCGGATGTCAAGAGCAGCAATTATCTGAATATAAGAAAGAAACCGTCTACGGATGCGGAGGTCTGCGGTAAGATGACGCAGTATACAGCCTGTGATATCGTTAAAAAAGACGGGGACTGGTATAAGATCAAGTCCGGTTCCGTAACCGGTTATGTTTATGCCAAATATATCATTACCGGTGAAAAAGCAGAGGAGATCGCTCTGGAGCAGGCAGAGAAGATGGCGGTGGTTACCACGGACAGCAACCTGAACGTGAGGAAGAAACCGTCGACCGACAGCAGCATTATCACGAAGATCAGCACAGAAGAACGGTATGAAGTTCAGTCCGTCAAGAACGGCTGGGTAAAGATTTCACTGGACGGTCTGACTGATGAAGAAGGTGAAGAACTGGATTCTGCAGGTTATATTTCAGCTGATTACTGTGAGGTGAAATACGCGCTTAAAGCTGCTGTGAAGTACACACCTCTGAAAGAAAGCGGCGGTACAAGTGGTGGTACAACCTATTCTTCCACAAGAGCAGGTCTGTGCAACTATGCATGTCAGTTTGTGGGCAATCCTTATGTATGGGGTGGTACCAGTCTGACAAACGGCGCTGACTGTTCCGGATTTGTTATGTCTGTATTTGCAAAGTATGGCGTATATCTGCCTCATTCCTCCAGCGGACAGTCTTACTGCGGTACCAGCATCTCATCTTCTCAGATGAGACCCGGTGATCTGGTATTCTACGGAAGCGGCGGTATCAACCACGTTGCTATCTATATCGGCAACGGCATGATCGTTCACGCAGCCAACACCAGACGCGGTATCGTGATCAACAGCTGGAATTACATGACACCTGTTAAGATTGTCAATGTACTGGGCAATTAAGGGAAAAGGAAATCTGCAGGCAGCTGAACAGATACATAATTGAACAACTTATTCATCATTGGCAGATGAAATAGAAAGAGCAGAATCCCGGTGGGTGAAATCACCGGGATTCTGCTCTTTTGCCGAAATATTGAGAAAAACAGAAATGTTATAATATTGTTTATTATGCCGGTTTCAGTCCTGGCGGAATATATCGCGTGTATATACTTTATCAATTACATCGTCAAGACATTTGTCATAACGGTTGGCAATAATTATCTGAGATACGGATTTGAATTCGTCCAGATCACCAATTACTCTGCTGCCGAAAAAGGTGGCTTCTGCAGGCAGAGTGGGTTCGTAGATGACCACAGTTGCTCCTTTTGCCCGGATTCGTTTCATAACGCCCTGAATGGATGACTGGCGGAAATTATCGGAATTGCTTTTCATTGTCAGCCGATATACTCCTATGATAATCTCCTCCTGGGAAATATCCCATGTACTGTTTTCATCGTAAGCACCGGTCATTTCCAGAACACGGTCAGCAATATAATCTTTTCGGGTTCTGTTTGATTCCACAATAGCCTGAATCAGATTTTCAGGAACATCCTGGAAATTTGCCAGGAGTTGTTTGGTATCTTTGGGCAAACAGTATCCTCCATATCCGAAAGACGGATTATTATAGTGGGTTCCGATGCGCGGGTCCAGACAAACACCATTAATAATCTGACGGGTATTCAACCCTTTTGATTCAGCGTAGGTATCAAGTTCATTGAAATAGGAAACTCTGAGGGCCAGATATGTGTTGGCAAACAGTTTTACAGCCTCTGCTTCTGTGAAACCCATAAACAGGGTATCAATTTCTTTTTTCAGTGCGCCCTGCTGAAGGAGAGCAGCAAAAACATGTGCAGCTTCTTCCGATTCTTCATCGCATCCTACGATAATACGCGAAGGATAAAGGTTGTCGTACAATGCTTTTGATTCACGCAGGAATTCGGGACTGAACAATATGTTTTTGGTATGATATTTTTGACGGACGCTTTCTGTGTATCCCACAGGAATCGTGGATTTTATAACCATAATCGCTTCAGGATTGACTTTCAGAACAAGTTCGATGACAGATTCTACAGCAGAACAATCAAAGAAATTCTTTTTACTGTCATAATTGGTAGGAGCGGCAATAACCACAAAATCCGCACCGGCATAGGCAGATTCTCCATCCAGAGTTGCAGTCAGGTCAAGATTTTTTTCTTCCAGATACTTTTCGATGTATTCGTCCTGAACGGGGGATTTTTTATTGTTGATTAACTCAATTTTTTCCGGAACGATGTCTACAGCAGTTACATGGTTATGCTGAGAAAGGAGAGTCGCAATAGACAGTCCTACATAACCGGTTCCTGCAACAGTGATGTTGTACTGTCTGTCTGTCTGTACCGGTTTTGAACAATCTGCTGTTTCTTCAACAAACAGATCTGTAACTTCGAACCCAAGTATTTCTCCCAGTTTCTGAAGCTGATCGATGGATGGTGTATAAGTCTGCTTTTCAATTTTGCCAATCATGGCACGGTTAATGCCGGATGCATCGGAAAGCTGTGCCTGAGTCATATGCAGAGTTTTGCGGCGATTCACAAGTAGCCTGGCCAGTTTTGCTGCAGATAATTTTTTCATTGTAAAATCCTTTGTGTATGTTTTTTTAGGTATAGGTTATTGACGATAATTTAAAACAGAATTATGTTATCAAAAACAGGCAGAATAGTCAATAAAAACTTTAAAAAACAAGGAAAATGTTATTATTGATAACATTTTTATGACCATTACATTCAAGGAGAATATATATTGGATTTCTGTTATGAAACATTCATGTACATTAATCGGATAAGATGTGTTATACTGGAACCATCATGGCATCAGGTCCGTCTGGTGCTTTTATCATAAAACTATATGAGGTGAGTTAATGTCATTACAGCTGATTGCCGGTTCTTCGGGGAGTGGAAAAACTTTCTGGGTGAACCGGTATGTAATAGAGGAGTCGTTAGCGCATCCGGACCGAAATTACCTGATTCTGGTTCCGGAGCAGTTTACCATGGAGACACAGCGGGAAATTGTACAGCTGCATCCCTGCAGGGGAACCATGAATATTGATGTGCTGAGTTTTGTGCGTCTGGCGCACAGGATATTTGCAGAGATGGGCTGTCAGGATTACGTAGTGCTCGATGATATGGGCAAATGCGTTATTCTGCAGAAAGCGGCATTAAAGCAGGCCGATTCGCTGAAAGTATTCGGGCGGAATCTGAAACGCAGGGGATTTATCAACGAACTGAAATCCATGCTTTCCGAACTGTATCAGTACGGGATTACGCCGGATCAGCTGGAATCTGCCAGAGCAGGGCTCTCTGACCGGTCCATACTGTCGGGAAAGCTGCAGGATATGATTACGGTATATCGGGCTTTTGTCGGAGAACTGGAAGAAGGGACGATTACCGCAGAGGAAATTCTCCCGGTTATGTGCCGCTATCTGCCTGAGTCAGAGCTGATTCGCGATGCGGTTATTGTTCTGGATGGTTTTACCGGTTTTACGCCGGTACAGTATCAGGTGATTTCACTGCTGCTGCAGTACGGAGGGAAAGTGATGGTGACTGTGACTGTAGATCCGCTGATCGATTACCGGAAAGAAACGTTTCCCCATGATCTGTTCTATCTGAGCTGCCATACAGTGGGACGCCTTCTGGAACTGGCAGAAGAATCGGATGTAAAATGTGAACCTGATATCTGTATTCTGCGGTCGGAATATGAGCGGAAACTGATGGAAAAGCGGCCTGTCGGAGAGCGTCAGACAGATTTCCGCCCGATCGTTCCGGAGCGCAGCCGCTTTTCTGATGCTTCAGAGCTGGCGTTTCTGGAAAAACATGTGCTTCGCTTTGGAAGAGAACGGTATGAGAGAAAAAACTTTGATTTCTCTTTCGATTTTACTTCTGATTCCTGTGCCGGTCATTCACTTTATCTGAGTGTCTGCAGATCTCCGGCGGATGAGGTCCGTTCCATCTGCAGCCGTATTTATGATCTGGTGATGAATCAGGGATACCGCTACCGGGAGATTGCAGTGATCACCGGCAATCCTGATGCGTATGGTCCGCTGTTTAAGCAGGAACTGGAGCAGTGCGGCATTCCGTTTTTTATGGATCAGAAGAACAGCCTGATGAACAATCCGCTGGTGGAATATATACGCAGTCTGTTTGAAATTATGCTGAAGGATTTTTCCTATGAAAGTGTGTTTCGCTTCCTGAAATGCGGTTTGGGAAGCTGCTGCCGGGAGGATCGGGACTATCTGGAAAATTATGTAATTGCCACCGGCGTTCGCGGCAGGAAGCGCTGGAGTGAAGACTGGCAGCGGCAGAGACGATCAGGAGCCTATACAGATTTTGAACGTCTCAACCGAATCCGCAGACAGGTGGCAGGACCTCTGCTTGATCTTCGGGAAAACTGGGCGGATAAAAAGATGAATGTCCACAGCCGCATCGAGGTGCTGGTACATTTTCTGCAGGAACAGAAACTGGAGGAACAGATGATGGAAAAATGCAGTATGTTCCGGCAGCAGGGACTTTTGCTTCTGGCAAAGGAATACGAACAGGCATATGATCTGATCATGACTCTGCTGAATGAGATCGAGACACTGATGGGGCAGGAAATCATGAATCTGCAGGATTTTTCCGCCTGTTTCGACAGCGGGCTGGAAGAGATCCGTGTGGGATTGATTCCAGCCTGTACGGACCGTCTGCTGGTAGGGGACATGGAGCGTACCAGACTGTCGGGCGTGAAGGTTCTGTTCTTTGCCGGGGTCAATGAGGGACAGGTACCGAAAAACAGCACCGGCGGAGGGATTTTTACAGATTATGATAAAGAGCAGTTATTAGCTTTCGATATTGAACTGTCGCCTACCGGCCGAATGTCCGGTTTTATGGACCGTTTTTATCTGTATCTGGCATTGACGCGTCCCTCGGACCGTCTGTACATCTCTTATGTAAAAAATGACGGAGACGGAAAGGCCATGCGTCCGGCTTCCTGCATTGCAGAACTGCTTTCTCTGTATCCGGGACTTACGGTTCTCGATGAAGAGGATGAGAAAACGGAGAAACTCTCTTATTTTCTGAGCCCCGCCGGTGTCTGGCGGTATCTGGTTCAGGGGTTTTCCGACCCGGAGCATTCCATGAAAAATCCGGTGTGGATGCAGGTATACAGTTATTTTTACCAGCACAGCAGAGAACAGGTGGAACAGCTCCTTCGTGCCATGGGAGACGGTTATGTAGAAGAATCTCTGACAGCGGAACTGGCTGTAAAACTGTACGGGCAGGCACTGCAGGCCAGTGTCAGCCGGCTGGAGCAGCAGGCTGCCTGTGCTTTTTCACATTTTCTCCGTTACGGGCTGAAGCTGGGCGAAAGAGAGGTGTTTTCCTTCGAAACGGCGGATATGGGCAATCTGTTTCACTCCGCTCTGGACAGATATTTCCGCAGGGTCCGGGAGGAAAAACTGGATATTACCTCTGTGGAAGAATCGAAACGAAAGGAACTGGTTCAGACCTGTGTTGCAGACGCAGCCAGAGAACTGGGCGGTGACGTTCTCGGAGATACAGCCCGCAGCCGCTGGCTGGCAGGCAGACTGGAGCGGATTACGGACCGGACCGTCTGGGCACTGGGTGAGCAGCTGAAAGAGGGCGGCTACGAGACCGACGGCTGTGAAGTTGTATTTGGGCCGGATAATACGGAGGCGTTTACCATTCCGCTGACGTCCGATCTGAAAATGATGCTGCGGGGGCGTATTGACCGTATCGATACCAGGCAGGAGGAAGACCGGCTTTATGTCCGCATTGTGGATTACAAGTCCGGCAGTCGTTCTTTTGATCTGGTATCGGTGTATTACGGTCTGCAGATTCAACTGGTATTTTATATGGAAGCGGCTCAGGAAAATCTGAAAAAGCGCAACCGTCAGCTTTCAATTCTGCCCGGCGGCGTGCTGTACTATAACATCAGCGACCCTATTGTGGAACGGACACCGGGCATGGGAGAGGACGATATTAAAAAGGCAATTCTGGATAAGCTGCAGATGAACGGCATGGTAACCCGGTCGTCTCTGGAAGAATCGGAACGGGAAGCGGCAGACAGGAAAAAGGGCAGCAGAATATCGGTTGTCAGTGATCTTCAGTTTTCAGTTCTGCAGAAACATATTCACAATACAGTCAGGGAGCTGGGACAGGAGATCATGGAGGGGCGCATTACGGTGGACCCTTATGTGAAAGGGCAGACATCTGCCTGTACCTGGTGCAGCTACCAGAGCATCTGCGGTTTCGACCGAAAGCGCCGGGGATATGGATATCGGAATCTTGCCTCCATGTCAAAGGATGAGGTCTGGAAAAGGCTTATGGAAGATGAGGAAGAGGCGGAGGATGAGGAAGATGTGAGCAGTAAGGAGGTATCGGAAGATGGCAAATAAATGGACTCCGCAGCAGGAGCAGGCCATTGACCTGCATGGACGGAATCTGCTGGTTTCTGCCGCGGCGGGCAGCGGAAAGACCGCGGTACTGGTGGAACGGATTATCCGCATGATTACGGCAGAACCGGGAACTGATGTGGATCGACTGCTGGTTCTGACCTTTACCAGAGCAGCTGCTATGGAGATGAAGGAAAGGATTGGGGCACGGATCAACCGGATGCTGGTTGTAGAGCCGGATAATGTCCGCCTGAAAAAGCAGGCTGCGCTGTTGGGACATGCCAGTATCACCACCATAGACAGTTTTTGTCTCCGGATTGTGCGGGACTATTTCGGGGAGCTGGATCTGGATCCTGATTTCCGGGTCGGTGATGAAGGAGAACTGACGCTTTTGCAGGCTGACTGCATGAATGAACTGCTGGAACGCCGGTATGAAGAAGCAGATCCTGATTTTCTGGACTTTGCGGAAAGCTATGGCGGAGGCAAAGGAGATTACCGGCTGGAGGAATATATTCGGAAAGTATACCGTTTTGCCCAGTCCTGTCCGTATCCGGAGGACTGGATGGAGGAGGCGGGTGCTGCCTTTCGTGTAAAAACCATGAAGGAACTGGAAAAGCAGCCGTTTATGGCATATCTGAAAAAGTTTTATCAAAACCTGTTCCAGGAATTGGAAAAACAGGCTGAACAGCTTCTGGAACTCTGTCTGGAGCCGGACGGACCGTGGGCGTATGAGGACATGATGCGCAGCGATCTGCAGCAGATCCGGAAATTTCTGGAGGCGGAGTCCATAGAAGAAATGTGCCGGCTCGCCTCCGGGGTGAAATTTGTCCGCAAGACGACGAAAAAGCAGAAGGAAGCTGATGAGAGAAAGAAAGCAATTGTATCCGCGGGGCGGGATGAGCTGAAAGATCAGGTGAAAAAAGTGGCAGGTGAGCTGTCGGGTTTTGCTCCGGAAACGATTCTTCCTGCCATGCAGGGGGTTCGCAAGCCCATGGAGGTGCTGCTGAAACTGGCGTTGGACTTCGGTACACTTTATCGGGAGGCGAAGGCGGAGAAAAATATTCTGGATTTCAATGATCTGGAGCATCTGGCGCTTACAATTCTGGTGGAAAAAGGGAAAGGGCGGACGGATGCGGCCAGAGAACTGCAGCAGCAGTTTGACGAAATTCTGATTGATGAATATCAGGACAGCAATTATCTGCAGGATATGATTCTGGAAAGCATTTCCGGAAAAGAAGATGGCCGCCCCAATATGTTTATGGTGGGAGATGTGAAGCAGAGTATCTACCGGTTCCGCATGGCGAGACCGGAGATTTTCATGAATAAATACGAGCATTATTCCAAAGAGGACAGCCTGTATCAGAAAATCGATCTGCAGAAAAACTTCCGCAGCCGTCCTCAGGTTCTTGCGGGAATCAACCGGATTTTTGAGCGGATCATGACCCGTTCTCTGGGGAATATTGAGTATGATGCGGCGGCAGCTCTGTATCCCGGTGCGCAGTATCCTGAAGTACAGAGTGCCGAAGTACAGAGTGCCGAAGTACAGAGTGCTGAAGTACAGAGTGGCGAAGTACAGAGTGCTGAAGTACAGAGTGGCGAAGTACAGAGTGCTGAAGTACGGAATGCCGCATTGCAGAGCCCCGGAGAGCAGATATCCACAACGGGCCTGAAAAAGTGCGCCGGATACGTGACCGATGAGCAGCATAAAGCGCTGAAACTGGTTCTCATCGATCTGGATAAGCAGGAAACTGCCGCTTATCTGGAAGAGAATCAGCTGGATGGCGGTCTTGACGGTGCTGCGGCGGAAGCTCACGCTGCGGCTGCGCAGATTCGCCGGCTCACGGACCCGGAAAAGGGCCAGCTGGTGCTGGACAAGGAGACGGGCAGATATCACAGAGCTTCCTGCAGGGATGTGGTGATTCTTCTGAGAAGTCTGACCGGACAGGTGGAAACCTGGCTGGATGTGCTGACGGCGGAGGGAATTCCGGCCTGCGCACCGGCATCGGGATATTTTGATGCACTGGAAGTCAGGGTGATGTTGTCTTTATTGCAGATTATCGATAATCCGCTGCAGGATATCCCGCTGGCTGCGGTCATGAAATCACCGCTGGGCAGTTTCGCCTCAGACGAACTGGCGGAAATCGTATCCTTTTATAAAAAGGCTGGAAATACAGCCGACCCGGGCTTGTATCCGGCGCTGCTTTATTTTATGGATCAGCAGCCGGATTCTTTCCTGACAGAGAAACTGATAAAGTTTTCTTATAAACTGGAGGAATACAGGGACAGAGCAGGATATATGCGGGTGTATGAATTGATCCAGTATATTTATCAGGATACAGGATATTACGATTATGTCAGTGCCATGCCTGCGGGGATCGTACGCCGAATGAATCTGGACATGCTGGTGGAGAAAGCGGTTGCATACGAAAAAACCAGTTATCACGGACTGTTTCATTTTGTACGGTATATGGAGCATCTGAAAAAATACGAGGTGGATTTTGAACAGGGACAGGCTTTCGGGGAGCAGGATGACATTGTCCGTATCTATTCCATCCACAAAAGCAAGGGTCTGGAATATCCCATTGTGATTCTGGGCGGTATGGCGCGGAAATTCAACCAGATCGACAGCCGTTCGGCTGTGATGCTGCATCCGGAACTGGGAATCGCAGCTGATTATATCGATGTACAGCAGCGGTGCCGGATTCCAACCGTGGCAGCGGTGGCCATCGCCGGACGTCTGAAAATGGACACACTGGGCGAAGAACTCCGGATTCTGTACGTTGCAATGACCCGGGCAAGGGAAACGCTGATCATGACAGCGGCGGATCCATGGCTGAAAAAGCATCTGGAGCAGTATGAACATGCAGGCTGCGGAGATGGAATGGGTGGGACACATCTGCCGTTTCACAGGCTCTCTTCTGCCGGAAGTTATCTGGACTGGATTCTGATGGCGGCCGGAAACCATCTGGAACAGTGGATGGATGTGGAGTACTGCAGCGTGCGGGATGTCTTTACCAGTGCAGCAGTAAAACAGGCGGAACATATCGGTCGGATTCATGAACTGCAGCATCCGGAAAAGGTATATGATCGGGATATGCTGGAGCAGCTGGAGCGTATGGGCCTGCAGAATTATCCTTATGAGGAAGCTGTGGAAATCCAGAGCAAATTTTCTGTATCCGAGCTGAAACGGATTTCCACAGAGACGAGAGAAGAGCGGGAAGAAGAAAGCAGTGTTCTGCTTCCCGAGCTTTTCACGATACCTGCTTTCATGGAAGAGGAAGATACATCCGGCAAAAAAGGCGCGGACCGGGGGACTGCCTACCACAGAGTTCTGGAACTGCTGGCACCGGACCGGACACAGCATACCGATATTATCCGACAGGAGATGGAGAAAATGACATCGGAAGGACGGATCAAACCGGAGGCGGCAGGACAGGTCAATCCCTGGAAATTATATGGATTTTATCATTCGGATCTGGGAAAACGGGTGAAAAAGGCATATAAAAGCGGAAAAATGCACCGGGAGCAGCAGTTTATTCTGTCGCTTCCCGCTTTCCGGGTCAGTGATACATGGAGCAGTGATGAGCCGGTGCTGCTTCAGGGAATTATCGACGCTTATTTTGAAGAGGACGGGAAGCTGATTCTTCTGGATTACAAAACGGACGGTAAAGTTACAGAGGAGGAACTGAGAAAACGATACGCGAGACAATTTGAACTGTACCGGATTGCATTGGAACAGATCACAGGAAAAGAGGTTTCCGAAATGTATCTGTGGTCTTTTTCGCTGGAAATGGCTGTGGAAATGCCTTCAGCCATTACGCGCTGAAGGCAGTAATCAGGACTTCCACAGCAATGGAATCACGGATCTGTCCGGTTTTAACCTGCTCATCCATAAGAGCACATTCTTCAATGCAGTGTTTCAGCTGTTCGGTGCTGAAACGGGATGCCCGCTGGGCAACTTTCCGGACTGCGTAAGAGCTGAGGCCGGCTGCCGAGGCCAGCGCCTGGCCGGAAAGCCCCCTTTGCTGCATCTCCCTGATCTGATACAGCTGCAGATACTGTCTGGAGATCAGAAACAGGATGCGCATGGGCGGTTCCTTCAGAGAAATCAGATCGTAGTACAGCCGGAAAGCCTTTTTCCGGTTTCCTGAAGACATGGCATCAATCATCTCGAAAATCTGACCGGAAATCTGCCGGGAGCAGATCCTGTCGATATCTGCATGCTCCAGAACCTTTTTATCCCCCAGATAAGAGATCAGTTTGTCCAGCTCGTTGCGGATCACATTCATATCGGTACCCACTGTTTCCAGAAAATATTCCATGGTGCTGCGGGTCAGGTTGATCTGTTCTTTTTTCAGGATCGTCAGAATCCAGCGCTCCAGTTCTGCTTCGGACTGGCGCTTCATTTCCGCAAAATAACCCAGTTCCTTTACCTTTTTAAACAGGCGGTTGCGCTTGTCAATTTCATCTTCGCGGAATATGATATGGGTCGTTTCGGGCATATGGGGCAGATAGTCGGCCAGTTCCGAAGAATCCCGTTTGAAAAAACCGCTGTTTTCGATAATGATCAGGCGGGTATCGGAGAAAAAGGGCATCGTATCCGCCAGGCTGATGATCTCTTTGATATCCGGATTTTTTTCCTGAAACCGGTTGACATTGATGGTGTCTTCACCGGCAATGGCGGCAGCAAGCCGGTCACAGAACTGTCTGGTGAGGTAGGTTTCCTCACCGGACAGCAGATACACAGGTTTAAATGTATGGTTCTGAATATCCTTTGTGATTACTTTCATGATTTATGATTGTTCTCCAACAGATCTTCTTTCAGCTGGTACAGCTTGACAGACAGATCCGTGTAGTGAATATGGGGATTCTGCAGACGCTGTTCTTCAATCCAGACGGAATCACGCAGCTGTTTCTGAACATAATCCCGGATCTCCTGAAGAGAGGGCTTTTTATAAACCAGTTTTCCTTCGTCGAAAATCGTTGTCTGAAGTTTTTCTGCATGGAAATTGGTCAGGGTAATATCTTTCCAGGGTTTGGTAGGATATTTTACATCGAAGGGAACTCCATCGGTAATCTCTTCATCATCCAGTGTCAGAACATCGCAGATGCCGTGGCGGGTATCATTATCATAGATACGCCACAGGGTTTTTTTACCGGGATTGGTAATCTTCTCCGGATTCTCGGAAATCTTGATGCGGGGCGCATAGCTGCCGTCCTCCTGACGCACGGCAGCCAGCTTGTAAACACCGCCGAATACGGGATCGGATTTGGCTGTGATCATACGCTCACCCACACCGTAGGAATTGATCTTTGCACCCTGCTGGTTCAGAGAAGAGATCAGCCATTCATCGATGCTGTTGGAAACCACGATATTGCAGTCCTCGCAGCCATTTTCATCCAGATATTTCCGCAGCTTCTTGGAAAAATAAGCCAGGTCACCGCTGTCGATGCGGACGCCTTTCAGACGGTGTCCGGCAGGTTCCAGAACCTCTTTGGCAACGCGTACGGCGTTGACAACGCCGCTGTCCATAATATCGTAGGTATCGATCAGGAGCGTGCAGTCGGTGGGATAGATCTCCGCGTATGCTTTAAAAGCCTCGTACTCGGAATCAAAAAACTGAACCCATGAATGCGCCATGGTTCCCACAGCCTTCACACCGTACAGCTGATCGGCAGCAACGGTAGCCGTAGCACCGGCCCCGCCGATGTAGCAGGCCCTTGCACCGAGAATAGCTGCGTCGGGCCCCTGAGCACGGCGCGCACCGAATTCCATCACCACGCTGCTTCCGGCCTGTCTGCAGATACGGTTTGCCTTGGTGGCAATCAGAGACTGGTGATTCAGCGTCAGAAGCAGCATGGTTTCAATCAGCTGTGCGTCAATCACAGGCGCTGTCACGGTCACGATGGGCATATAAGGATATACGATGGTTCCTTCGGGAACTGCTTCAATCGTTCCCCGGAAATGGAAATTCTTCAGATAGTCCAGAAAGCCTTCATCGAACATCTCTCTGGAGCGGAGATAGGCGATATCTTCGTCGGTGAATTTCAGATCTTCAATGTAATCAATGAACTGCTCCAACCCGGCGCTGATTACAAAACCGCCGTTATCGGGGTTATTCCGGTAAAACATGTCAAAAACCGCCCATTTATCCTTAAATCCCTTAACGTAATAACCATTCGCCATGGTAAGCTCATAGAAATCCATCAGCATGGTCAGATTTCTTTTGTTGCCTTCAGTATTCATAAAAATTCCTCTCTTTTCCGCATTATTTTTGTACTAATACACAAATTGCAATTAATTACGCTAATATTATCACCAATCCATAGAAAAATCAACTGCGGCATTTTTCTTCTTTACGAGCTGGGACGGGTAGCATATAATAGAAGTGACAGAAATTGCAGAATGGCTTTATGAATGGATATCGAACCCGAAATCGGTGTATTGGATACGGGTTTCATTTTTGTGAAAGGATAGCGTATGTCAGAAATGGATCATATGGATGTTAGTGAACATATTATTAAGATTGCGAATGCTTTGAAAGAGAAGACGGCGATGCCGGCTTACCGGCTGGTGATTGAGAAGAATCGGCAGCCCGGGATTTTTGACAGTAAATTCGGAGGAGTTCCCTACTGGAATCCGGCCCGGAACTATCCGGTGGATGCTGCCGGGAAAAAGATGATGCTGCTGGCACAGATTAATTTTTCCGCGGAGCGTCTGAGGGACGAGCGGCTGCCCGATGAGGGAATTCTCCAGTTCTTTATCAGCAGTGATGATGATTTATATGGGCTGGATTTTGATGTTCCGGATTCGCAGAGAGATTTCCGGGTGATTTATCATGAAACGCCGGACTTTTCGGTAACCAGGGAGCAGATACTGGCACTGAATCTTCCTGCCTGTACGGAAGAAGAGATGAAAGACGGGCCTGTTTTCAGAGAATGTGCTGTCAAAATTGAAAAAACAGTTGCCTACATGGGTACAGAGGTTGCAGGTTTTGATTCACTTTTCGGTCAGCTGGTAAAGGAACAGTTTGACAGGAATGCCGACGGGCAGAGCATTGATGATCTGGACGAGTCGGATTACGATTATCTGGACGAGCAGTTTCCCTGTGAAGGTCATCGGATACTGGGGTATCCTTATTTTACACAGGGTGATCCCAGGGAATCTACAGATTACTATAATACGCTGCTGCTGCAGATGGATTCGGATGAAATTGACGGAGAATATTATGTCCTCTGGGGAGATTGCGGCGTTGCCAATTTCTTTATTAACAGTGAGGCACTGGCCCACAGGGACTTCAGCAGGGTATTTTACAGCTGGGACTGCTGCTGATGGAAGCCGGTGTTTCCGGTTGACTTTTCGGGTATGAAAAGATATAGTAAAAACAGCTTTATAAAGGAGTCTGAAATCAAATGATTAGTTTTATGAATGATTACAGCGAATGTGCGCATCCGCTGATTCTTAAAAATCTGGCAGAGCATTGCTACGAACAGAATGAGGGATACGGGATGGACCGGCACTGTAAGGCGGCTTCCGATCTGATCCGTTCCTATATCGGCAATGTGGAGGTGGATATCCATTTTCTGAACGGGGGAACTCAGGCGAATCTGACCGTTCTGTCTGCCATGCTGCGTCCCTTTGATGCGGTGATCGCTACGGAACGTTCTCACATCAATACCCATGAAACGGGTGCCATTGAAGGCTGCGGCCACAAGATCCTTTCCATGCCTGGCGAGGATGGGAAACTGACCCGGGATGATATCCGGGAAGCAGTACAGTTCCATACAACGGAGCATATGGTTCATCCCGCTGCAGTATATATTTCCGATACAACGGAAATAGGCTCTGTTTATACGAAACAGGAGCTGACAGCGATCCGTGAGGTCTGCAATGAATACGGCCTGCTTCTGTTCCTTGACGGCGCAAGGCTGGGGGCGGCACTGACCAGTTCAGCCAATGATCTGACACTGCGGGATCTGGCGTGGCTGACAGATGTATTTACCATCGGTGGTACGAAAAACGGAGCACTGGCAGGGGAAGCAGTTGTCATATCCAACAGTCTGATCCAGAAGGATTTCCGGTTTTATATGAAGCATCACGGTGCATTGAATGCAAAGGGATTTATACTGGGAATGCAGTTTGAGACACTTTTCAGGGACCGTCTGTATTTCCAGCTGGCGGAGCATGCCAACGAAATGGCGGAGAGAATCAAGGATGCCTGTGTGTCGGCCGGTTTTCCGTTCCTGACAAGACCGGTTTCCAACCAGATTTTCCCGGTGGTGGATAATGAGACGATTAAACGGCTGCAGAAGGATTTTGCTTTTGAAATCTGGGAACCTGCTGACGACAGTCATCAGATCATCCGATTTGTGACGTCATGGGCAACGAGAGAAGAACAGGTTCAGAAACTGGCGGATGCAATCCGCGGGAAAAACTGACAGGGAGGACAATGAGATGAGAATAATGTTTGCGTCGGATATTCACGGCTCTGCATATTACTGCAGGAAACTTCTGGAAAGACATGAGGCGGAGAAACCGGAAAAGCTGATTCTGCTGGGTGATCTGCTGTACCATGGACCGCGCAATGATCTTCCGGAGGAATACGCACCGAAGCAGGTCATTGCCATGCTGAACGGTATCAAAGAGGAACTGCTGTGTGTCCGCGGCAACTGCGAAGCGGAAGTGGATCAGATGGTTCTTGAATTTCCGGTGCTGGCCGATTATATGGTGATGTTTGAAGCCGGCCGCATGTTTTTTATCACCCATGGACATGTTTACAACAAAGAGCATCTTCCCATGCTGAAAAAGGGTGATCTGCTGATTCACGGCCACACCCATGTTCAGGCCATGGAAGACTGCGGAGATTTCATGTACATCAATCCCGGCTCCGTATCCATACCCAAAAACGGCAATCAGCACAGCTATATGATGTATGAAGACGGCCGTTTCTCCATCCGTAATCTGGACGGTGAGGAGATTATGACCTGCGGACTTCCCGACAAGCTGTAAAGGGAGCTGCGGAAATGCAGATCCATGTTCCTGATATAATCGGGGAATTCATCAAAGAAAAAGCATATGCTGCCTGATAGACCTGGCATGAAGCCGGATGAAGAAAAAATGAAATACTATATTCTTCTGGATGAGCTGTTTTAATCCGGTACAAAAGTCAAATCTTTTTGCCCCGGCATCTTAATATTTCAAACATAAAAAAACCTGTCATATCATAGACAGGTTTTTTTATGTCTAACATCAGATGATGTTACGCATTCGCTGTAAAATTATGCGATACCGTTAACGGCTTTAGCAAGTCTGGATACCTTTCTGGATGCATTGTTTTTGTGGTATACACCCTTGGTGCAGGCTTTGTCGATTACAGAAGTAGCATTGATTAATGCAGCCTGTGCAGCTTCCTTGTTGCCTGCAGCAACAGCAGCATCTACTTTTTTGATAGCAGTCTTAACACCTGAACGGATTGCTTTGTTTCTTTCAGCGTTTCTTCTGCTAACTAAAACTCTCTTCTTTGCAGATTTGATATTAGCCAATCTGGACACCTCCCATCATGAGAAAATAATATATCAATCAGAAAATCACCAAACGGCGAAATCTCCTTATTAACATACCTATGTAGTTTATCGGATTCTCATTCTTTTGTCAATACATAATTTAAGAAAAAGAGCAGAAAATATTACAGTTCGGTCTTCGACGGATATTGGGGAAGAGTGGTGAGGCACCATGACAGTGGTATCCTGTACGGGGACGCGCTCTCGCTCTATGACAAACGCAGCGGTACTAAGATTTTTCGGCGCTTTCGCTTGAAAAATCAAGTGCCGGCGTTTGTCAACGGTCCCCTTTACAGGATATCACTGTCATGGTGCCGCTCAGGTTTTCTCAGAATATCCGCAAGGAAGACCGGGCTGTATATGGGGTGGGGACATTTGATTTGTTGGCGAAGGGGTTTGTGGGGGATAC
>JBJELO010000001.1:0-5432 GCA_051879195.1 Lachnospiraceae bacterium | reverse complement strand
CGGGTTCATGTATCTGGCGGTGGTGCTGGCCGGCGGCCTGTTTCTGGTGTACGGCCATGTGCAGCCTGCCGATCTGGTGGCGTATGTGATGTATGTGAGCACGCTGATTGCCACCATCCGGCGGATCGTGGAATTTGCCGAGCAGTTCCAGCGCGGTATGACCGGTATTGAGCGTTTTCTGCAGATTATGGATGCGGATGTGGAGATTTTCAGCCATGACGGTGCGCTGGAGATGAAAAATCCCAAAGGTGATATCTGTTTTCAGGATGTCAGTTTTGAGTATCAGGATGATCACAACCGGGTATTCAGCCATCTGAATCTGGATGTGCATTCGGGGGAAAAGGTGGCGCTGGTGGGTCCTTCCGGCAGCGGAAAGACGACGCTTTGCAACCTGATTCCCAGATTTTATGATATTACGGCCGGTTCTCTGACCATCGACGGCGTGGAGGTTCAGGACTATACGCTGGAGAGTCTGCGGAAAAACATCGGTATCGTGCAGCAGGATGTGTATCTGTTCTCCGGCACGATATTTGACAATATTGTGTACGGAAGACCCGGTTCTTCACGGGAAGCGGTGATGGAGGCGGCGAAAAAGGCCGGTGCCCATGAGTTTATCGTGAATCTGAAGAATGGTTATGACACCTATGTGGGTGAGCGGGGTGTCAAGCTTTCCGGCGGACAGAAGCAGCGGATCAGTATTGCGCGGGTATTTCTGAAGGACCCGGCGATTATCATACTGGATGAAGCTACATCGGCGCTTGATAATGAAAGTGAATTTGAAGTGGCGCAGGCGTTAAATGAACTGGCAGTGGGCCGGACGACACTGACGGTGGCCCACAGACTGTCCACGATCCGCGATTCCGACCGGATTTTTGTGCTGACGGAACATGGAATCGAGGAAGAAGGCAATCATGAAGAGCTGCTTGCGCAGCATGGAATCTATTATAAATTTTATCAGATGGCAGAACGGCTGCGGTAGACGGCGTTCTGTACGGAATGGGGGTATGAATGGGGAAAATGGTGAAGCGGAAAAACGGGGGATTTAAAATATACATACTGACCGCAGCGCTGCTTGCATGCAGCCTGTTTTCTGCCTGCGGTGTGCGGGAAAAATACGAGCATAAGCAGTATGTTTATCTGGATGCATTTGATACCATCAGCTATGTTGATGTGTATCTGGCAGATGGGGAGAAGTCTTCAGAGTATGAAGAGAAAATCCATGAGGAACTGCTGAGGTATCACAGGATGTTCGATGCCTACAACAGCTGCGAAGGGGTTAATAATGTCCATACGGTTAACAGTCAGGCGGGAAAGGCACCGGTGAAGGTGGATGAAGAACTGTTTGATCTGGTAAAATTCAGTCTGGATAATATGGAAAAGACAGAGTACCGGACCAATATTGTGCTGGGAAGCGTGACCGGCATCTGGAAAGATTTTATGAATACTACGACTGCGATGCAGCAGGAGGCAGAGGAAAACGGGGAAGAAGAGCATGATATCACGCTGCCTTCGCAGGAAGAACTGGAACAGGCGGCAGAACATACCGACTGGAAAAAGGTGATTCTTGATGAGGAAAATCAGACAATTTTTCTGGAAGATCCGGATATGATTCTTGATGTGGGTGCTGTTGCCAAGGGGTATACGGCGGAGAAGCTGGCCGGTTATATCAAATCTCTGGGAATTGAATCAGCGTCCATCAACATGGGCGGCAATATTAAATTTGTGGGGGAACGGAAAGCCGGTGATGGCCGCAGCTACTGGGTCGGTTCCATTCAGGATCCGCAGACGATGCAGGCTTCCAATATGGGAATAAAGCTGGAAGATGGGGGAACAATCGTTACCAGCGGCAATTATGAACGGTACGTCATGGTGGACGGTGTGCGGTACTGTCATCTGATCGATCCGGATACGCTGCAGCCCGCTCAGAAAATGGCATCTGTCAGCATTGTGGCGGAGGATTCCGGCCTGGCTGATTATCTTTCCACGGCACTGTTTACGGTGGATGTGGAGACGGGAAAGGAAATTCTGTCCCATTATGACGGTGTGGAAGCTTACTGGGTTACAGCCGATTATGAAACAGATTCCACGGATGGATTCGAGGAGCTTCTGGTGAAGTAAATACACAATTCCGCCGTTATGGTAAAAAATTTCAGCTGTTTTTTGAGAAAAATGAGAGAATATCTGCAGAATTTGTGATATACTCTCCATCAGCACCATAGTTTGGACAGGAAGAAATTAAAAAATAAAAACTGGAGGATGCGAAGATTATGAAATTTTCAGAAATGGTTTATGAGCGTCCGGATCTGGAAGAATTTAAGGTAAAGATGACGGAACTGACAGAGCGTCTGCAGGGGGCGGACAGCTATGAAGATGCGAAAACTGTTTTTCTTGAGAAGGAGACGCTGGAAAAGCATATCATTACGCTGCAGACACTGGCTGAGATTCGCCATACCATTGACACGAGAGATCATTTTTATGATGAGGAGCAGAATTTCTGGGACGGAGCAGCTCCGAATCTGCAGGAATATGAGCAGAAATGGACCATGGCCATGCTGAATGGCCGGTTCCGCAGTGATTTTGAAGCGGAGTACGGTGATCTTATGTTTGTCAATGCGGAGATTGAGCTGAAGACTTTTTCTCCTGAGATTATTCCTGAGCTGCAGAAGGAAAATGAACTGAAGACGGCTTATGAGAAGCTGCTGGCTTCCGCTCAGATTCCTTTTGAGGGGGCAGATTATACGATTTCCCAGATGACGCCGTTTAAAAACGATGCGGATGATGCGCGCCGGCTGGCGGCATGGAAGGCCGAAGGTCAGTGGTATAAGGACAATCAGGAGCAGCTGGATTCTCTGTACGACGAGCTGGTTCATGTGAGGGATACCATGGGAAGAAAGCTGGGTTACGACGGTTATACGCAGCTGGGCTACTACCGCATGGGAAGAAACTGCTACACGAAGGAAGATGTGGAAAAATTCCGCCATGCGGTTGTGAAATATCTGGTGCCGGTAGCAGATCAGATCTACAGAGAGCAGGCAAAACGTCTGGGAAAAGAATATCCCATGAGCTTTGCGGATAATGCGCTGGAATTCCGTTCCGGCAATCCGAAGCCCTTCGGCACGCCGGATGAAATCCTGGCACACGGCCGGAAATTTTATGAAGAATTATCACCGGAGACCGGAGAATTCTTTAACCTCATGCTGGATAATGAGCTGATGGATGTACTGTCCACGGAGGGAAAGGCCGGCGGCGGATACTGCACCAGCATTCCTGATTATGAAGTTCCCTTCATTTTTGCCAACTTTAACGGTACACAGCACGATGTGGAGGTTATCACCCACGAGGCCGGACATGCGTTTGCTTCCTACGTGAACCGTAAACGGGTTCCCATGTCTTATGTATGGCCCGGAATGGAAGCCTGCGAGGTTCATTCCATGTCCATGGAATTTTTTGCATGGCCCTGGGCGGAAGGATTTTTTGGTAAGGATACGCAGAAATTTTATTACAGCCACCTTTCCGGCGCTCTGACATTTATCCCTTACGGAACCATGGTGGACCATTTCCAGCACATCGTATTTGAAAAGCCGGATATGACACCGAAGGAGCGTCACGGCGTATGGAAGGAACTGCTTGGTATCTATATGCCCTGGATGAAGCTGGACGGCGATATCCCCTTCTACAGCGAGGGAGAAGGATGGCAGCGTCAGCACCATATTTACTCCATGCCTTTCTACTACATCGATTACTGCCTTGCGCAGACGGTGGCTCTGCAGTTCTGGGCCATGATCCAGAAGGACAGAAAAAATGCATGGGAGCACTATATGGCTTACACAAAACAGGGCGGCAGCCGTGTATTTACGGAGCTTTTGAAAAATGCAGGCATGGAGACTCCTTTTGAGGAAGACTGTCTGAAAACGGTCTGCAAGGCAGCAAAAGACTGGCTGGAGGCTTTTGATCCGGAAGGACTTGTATAACATATGTCAGAGACAAAAAAGAAAAAGCGCAGAGCCTATCTTGACAGTTTTCAGAAAAACGAAGCAGGAAAATATGATTATACAGGCAATAATTATTTCTTTGAGGGAACTGATGATGAACTGCGCTGCAGCCTGATGAAACTCTGGGGATTATGTGTGGTACTGATGGGGAGCCTGATCGCGGCGGGATGTATTTCGGTGCCGGGTATGGATAACTGCTTTTATGTGCTGCTTCCCTATGTTGCTGCTCTGATGGCGGGAGTCAGCGTGTTCTGGGCGTTGTGCAGGATGACATCGGGGAAGAATCCGCTGAAAGAGTACGTATATGAAGCCAGTGTGGTGAAACTGCCTGAGAGAGCAGTAATGACCGTGTTTTTGGCAGTGGTTACTCTTATTGGTGAAGTTATATATATCTGCATGCACGGAATGGAAGGAAAAACAGCCGGCTTCTGCGTTTTTATGCTGCTGGAGTCTGCCGCGGCAGGTGCGGTGCTGGTGATGCGCCGCGAAATACAGCATATGAACTGGATAAAACACAAATCCATACAGCAAAATGTGTGTTCAGGGATAAAAAATACAAAAACTTATAGGGATAATTGACAAAACAATCCGTGATAAGTTATAATTGATAGGATATTAAAGCGAACGGAACAGGAGAAAATTTAAGGACAGGTCCGTTGGACCTGCCTTTTTTATTCTTTTCCTGAAGCTTGAGAAAAGGAGGACATTTCATGAAAAATGCTAAAAAATTAATGGCATTCCTTCTTGTTGCCGCTATGTGCTGCTGCCTGTTTATCGGCTGCGGCGGTAAAAAAGACGGCGGCAATGAGACAGCCGGCAGTGAAGCGAACGATACGAACAACGTTTCCGAATCAACCGGCAACGACACTCTGGTGGCTGCTGACACCGGTTTTGAGAGCAAATTCTCACCTTTCTTTGCAGCATCCGCAGCAGATCAGGGCATTGTTGACCTGACTCAGATCTACATGATGTATACTGACCGTGTATCAAACCCCGTTCTGAAGGGTATTGAAGGCGAAACACGCGAGTATAACGGCAATGAGTACACTTACACAGGTCCTGCTGATATCACTGTTACGGAGAACACAGACGGAACCGTATACTATGATATCAAGATGCGTGACGATATCAAGTTCTCTGATGGAACAGGCGCTGATATCGATGACTTTATCTTCAGTCTGTATGTGCTTCTTGATCCTTCCTATGATGGTTCTTCAACTCTGTATTCTTCACCTATTGAAGGTCTGGAAGAATACCGCAGCGGTATGGATACCTTATTCAACCTGCTGGTTGCAGCAGGCCGCGACAATACCGATTACACCTACTGGACAGAAGATCAGCAGAAGGCATTCTGGGAAGATCTGGATCAGGCAGGTGCTGCATTCGCTCAGGAAATCGTTGATTACTGTGTAGCAGGCGGATACAATGAAGAAGGCGATG